>JAGYOO010000260.1 GCA_018399295.1 Candidatus Omnitrophota bacterium
TAAGCATACTCCTGAGCTCCCTAAGGCGCACGGTAAAAAAAATCCAACTTCGCAAGTCGGATCTGGTTGCTTATCTTCTATCTTTTTTTCTTTTCCTAAATTCTAAATATACATCCTATGAGCTTCATTTCAGTTCTCTGTGCTCTCTGTGGTTTAAGTTTTTCTGTCTTCCGTCATCCGACTTCGGTCTTCTAGTCTTAAGTCTATTCATCAACTTATGCCTGCCTGCCGGAGGCAGGAGCTAATCTGCTAATCTGCTGCGCGCGAAGCGCGCTCAGATTGCGCTTTCGGAGAAGAGCTGTTTTTCTCTTCCCGGCAGGTACGGAATATCCAGGCCGGCGCCATCGGAGGCGGCCAGGAACTCGGCCACTTCAGCCTTGTAATCCTCAACCTCCTGGATCTCCACGTCTCTTATTCTGCCGGAATCCTTCTGAATAATGACCCTCACTATCTGTCCTTCCGCTTCTTTCGCCCGGTAGATCATATCTTGCTGTTCCCCCAGACCCGGTCGCGGATCGGACCAGCCGTTCTCGACAATATCCACGATCGCGAACACGTCCACAGGATAGACCTCGATGCGCAACCGGTTCCATTCCTCTTTGGGAAGCCAGGCAATCTCGCCATCGGGAAGCGCGGCCAGGCCCCGCCAGAATCTATCCGGAGTCTCCCGGCCTTCTCTATTTTTAAAGTCCTGGAGAAAAGAAGCGAGATTAAGCGGCTGGACTTTTTTTCCAACCGTCAGCCCGTTTCCGTTGAACATGATGGCCAGGGTCAGCTTCACCTGATCCCGCGTAAATCCCTGCCCGTAAAGAAGAGAGGCGATCTCTTTGTTTAATTTAGCCTGCTTGTCCTTCTGGGCCTGATCTTCCTGGATCTTGCGAATAAACTCGATCTCCTTGCCGACTTTTTCCCAGGCCTGGTTTGCCAACGCCTTAAACTCGGACAGCATTGCCTGATCACGACTGGTTGCTTCCCAGCTCACCCGTGGATCCAACCGCCAGGCATTAAGCATCAGATCTTCGAGCTCCTGAGCGTCTTCCGGAAGAAATTCCGAATTTTCCCGCACATCAAAGAAGAGCAGGGACCGGTCAGCATAAAACTCGGCCCAGACGTTTCCACCGCAGATATCCCGAGACAAATCTTCTGTCTTTGTCTCCAGATTGTCATATTTTTCCAACAGCCGATTAAGTTCAGCCTTTACCTTTGGCAAATTAGCGATCGATTCATCCGGGGGGAGATATTTATGTGATTCCGTAAGAAATTTTATCAGCAGGATTTTAAACATCGGCGCGTTTACAAGATTAGACAGATGGTTGAGCTGAAGAACTCCCTGCTGATAAAACTCAACTGCCTCCCGAGCCCGAACGTCCCGCTGCTGCCAGCGTTCCTCAACCTGAGAGATAAGCGCATCCACCTGTCCGATCATCTCCCTGATCCGAGGGGTAAGCGAAAGGCCGGAATCTACTGCCTGAAGTTCCTTTATTTTCCGCTCCAGGGTTTCAATTACGGGGTTCGGATCGATTGCCGGATCAAGATCAGAAAGAGTGTTGATTGTCTCCTGCACCATATCTTCATGTTTTTGCAGCTGCCCCAACCGTTCGCTGACCGCCTCTGCCGCCTGTTCCCGCCAGGGAATTAATTCTTTCGTAATCGGCAAGGTGCGGATGATCTCCAGGATCGCTTCGGTCTGGCCAACGGAAAGCCCGCGCAGCAAGGCCTCTCCAGCCGGCTGACTGCTGATAATCCGGCTGTCTTTGCCTACTTCTTCTAAAAACGAGACAAGGCTCGATCGGGAGGTTATCCCCGCTTCCCTGGCCGCCCGGGCGATATTTGAAGCGAATTCATCGGCTAACTCCGCGGATATCGGGGCAGTTGCCCGGTTGGTCTTTGCCTTTTTCTTTCCCGCCTTTTTCCCGATTTTAACCAAGGGAAACATTTTGGCCAGCGTGTTTTTCACCGGTTCAATTATTTCCTTGTCCAGCTCCTGCCCGATTTCCCGGTTCAGATTCTCCAGATTCTTCTTCATCTTTCCCTCGCCGGCCAGGGCCAGCCGTTCCAGCGACAGCAGCAGGATCGAATCGTCGGATTTTAAATTACGGCGAAGATAGTTGGTCAGTTTGCGCTGAAAGCGGCTATCGGAAAGCAGGCTTTCGAGCAGACGGGATAATGCCGGTTCATCAGTTACTGACAAATGCCAGAGAGCAACCTTAAACCCCGGATCTTCATAAAACTGGTCAACGTAAACCTTCATGATCTCTTCCAAATATCCCGCGACCGGTTCCAGCTGGCCGGTTTTGACCCGGTACTGCAGGTTCAGGTTCAAGGCGATAAACCGGTCATCAGAGCCGGGATACACCTTCTTAAGAAGTTCTTCGGCCTGACGGTAATCCGGCAGTTCACTCATCAGTTTTTGCTGAAGGATTATCAGAGAATGGGGATTTAGCTGATTCGCCTGTTCGATCAGGTCATCAAGCTCTCCCTGCCGTGCTTCTGCGGCGAATCCGGTTGCCCCGCACTGCTCAGCAAAATTGATTCCGCCTTCCTTGTTTCCGGCCCGGAAAGTCGTTTTGCAGGTTTCGTGACGAGATAGGTGAGGAAAACCCACGCAGACT
>JAGYOO010000261.1 GCA_018399295.1 Candidatus Omnitrophota bacterium
CAAGCAGGATCTTTAGATCGCGCATCAGGGTGACTGGATCGCAGGATATGTAGACAAGCCGCCCGGGGCCCTTCCGGGAAAGAAAACCGCAGAGCCGCGCTTCAAGTCCTTTGCGGGGAGGATCGATGATCGCGATAGCGGGTTTCGGGGTGAGACCGGGGAAAGCGTCTTCGCTTTTTCCTTCCACGGCACTGAAATTACCGGCCTGGTTTATCCGGATATTCTCTTTTAAAAACGGAAAACTGTTTTTATCAGCCTCAATGCCGATTACTTCTCTGGCCGCGGGCGCCAGGGTCAGTCCAAGGGTTCCCACGCCGCAGAACATGTCTGTTATTATTTCATTTCCTTGCAAGGATAAAAATTTTTTCATATCCGCGATCAGTTTTTCCGTCTGGGGAAGATTGATCTGGAAAAAAGACTGCGGTCCCATAATGAATGTGACGCCGGCAAGATTCTCCTGGAAGATCTTCTCAGAGCGCGACGCTTGGATTTTTTTACCGTCAGGCAATACCAGCCAGATTTCCTTTGCCTGAGGATGGTTTAAACGGCCCAAACTTTCCGCGACCGGTTTATAATTTTCTTCAGAAAGAAAAACAGTCAGCTGCAGATCTCCCTGCCGGTTCTGACGGGCGCTGATCTCTTTGATTCCGGTCAATTTTTCGTTTCTGATCCAATCAATCGCCTTCTGCAGGACTCTTGTTATTCCCGGGGCGGCCAGAAAACATTGTTCCACGGCAAGGAATTTATCGCTTTGTCCGGGAAGGTGGTAAGCGAGAAAAGAATTTCCCCGGCTGCCGGCCACGGCCAGACGAAGCTTGTTGCGGTATTCCCAGATCAGGGGAGAAGGAGCGATGGTCAGTTCCGGGCAGGGCGCGGCGAGAAAACGGGAAAATATTTCCTCGAACTGGGCCTGTTTTATCTGAAGTTGATGGGGATAATCAATGTATTGATAAGGAGAGCAGGCGATGGAGTGACCGCAGCGGGGATTTACGCGCCAGGGAGAAGGATTGAAAACTTCGCGGGTCTTGCCTTCCTGATAGTTTTTCTTCTCTTTGATGATTTCTACTTCAACGGTTTCGCCCGTCAGGCCGTTATCCGTGAACACGATTTTTCCGTCGTCCCGACCGAGGCTTCTGCCGGGATAAATAATTTTTTCAATGTGTAAGCGCATGATTTAGGGTCCCTTTGTCGGGATTCGTGGCCTTGTTTTTTTAAATCCTACTCTTTTATGAAATAAAGTCAATTATTTTAAATAATTGAATCTGGAGATTTGATCGATATCACCGCGCGTAACCGCTGTTGAATAACTGGGAGCGCAGATTTTTTCCTTGTTTGTCAAGTTTCGCGGACAGAGATCAGAATAATATCTATGCAAAACGGAATAAAGTCATAAAGATATCCGGCTGTATTTGTCATTATATTAGCAGTCCGCGTCAATTTCTGGTATAGTTAACTAATAAATTATTGTTTAACCTAATGGCTTGCGGAATAACAGGCAGAAAGTTGTCAATATGAATACACCTATAAATGAAAAAAGTTACTCGTCAACTGATGGTAAGCCGGGAGGAAGTTTCTATGGACTCGGCATTGCTCCGAAAATACTGGAGATACTTGAGCGGATAAAGTTTACTGAGCCGACACCGATCCAGTATAAGGCGATACCGCCGGCGCTTGAAGGTAAAGACGTCATCGGAATCGCCCAGACCGGGACTGGAAAAACTCACGCGTTCGCGATCCCGATGATCCAGCACCTGGCTCAGAAGGAAGGCACGGCGTTAGTGCTCGCGCCGACCAGGGAACTGGCCTTGCAGATTAACGAAGCGGTTACCGGCCTGACCCACGCGTTCAAGATGAAGACTGTTTGTCTTATCGGAGGAGTTCCGATGCGGCCTCAGGAGGCTGCTTTGCGTCGGGGGCCGCATATTGTAATCGCTACTCCCGGCAGACTTATCGATCATATGGAAAGACGCAATCTCTCATTGGCCAGGGTCGCGATGTTTGTTATTGACGAGGCCGACCGAATGCTGGATATGGGCTTCGCGCCGCAGGTCGAGAAGATATTGAAAAACATGAAGCAGGACCGTCAGACCATGATCTTTTCCGCGACAATGCCGCCGGAGATTATGCGGATGGTAAAGATGTATTTGAAACTTCCGGTTCACGTCGAGATCGCTCCTTCCGGGACGATCGCCGAGGGGATCTTTCAGGAAATCTTTATCGTAAAACGGGAAACAAAGATAAATCTGCTGGAAAAGGTCCTGGCCGAGCGGCATGGCTCAGTTCTCCTGTTCAGCCGGACTAAGCATGGGGCCCGCAAAATCGCCCGGGCGATCCGCGGTATGGGCCATCAGGCGGCGGAGATTCATTCCGACCGGTCGATGGGACAGCGGCGCCAGGCGTTGGAAGGGTTTAAAACCGGACGGTATCGGGTGCTCGTGGCAACGGATATCGCCTCCCGGGGTATTGACGTGAAGCAGATAGAGATTGTGATTAACTATGACCTTCCCCAGGACATTGAAAATTACGTCCACCGGATCGGACGCACCGGCCGGGCCGGGAATAAGGGCTGGGCGATCTCGTTTGCTACGCCGGATCAAAGCCGGGATGTAAG
>JAGYOO010000262.1 GCA_018399295.1 Candidatus Omnitrophota bacterium
AAACGGATAGACGCCGAACACCAGAAAAATCAGCAGCGCCGGAACGATGAACAGGTAACTGGTCGTATAGTCTTTAAGCCTGCTGAGTTTCATAATGCGAACCTGATTTCTTGAAATCCCAATCACCAAGCACCAATTTCCAAATAAATCTCAAATCTCAGACCTCAAACATCAACCCAGACATAACTGTCGTTTATAATTTTCGGTGATCAGTGTAATCCTATTTTAATCAGTGTAATCAAATTTTTGTTTGGTTATTGAGTCATTGATTATTAGTTATTGTTTGTTACTTGTGATTTGATCATTGCCTGCCTGCCGTTAGGCAGGAGCTTTTCAGCCTTTCAACTTTTGAGTTTCATGAGCTCATGAGCTTATGAGCTTATGAGCTTATGAGCTAAATATCTATCTTCTCCTGTTTCTTTTCTTTTCCTGCCGCTTGATCGCTTCCAGCTCCTGACCAAGCTGTTCCGGAGTCTTCTGTCCGAGGATGATCAGCTGGACGCCCTTACCCATGGCCTCGACTACTGCCGGATATTCGGAGACCGGCATCTGGTTCTGATGTACCGCGTGTTTCAAGGCCACGGCAAACTCCTTCATTATCGGAGGCAGATGGGTCAAACAATGCCTGTTGGCGGGAAGATTAAGCGTCTTTTCCGCCAAAAAGGCCTGTTGTTTCTCTTCGGTCAGCCATTTCAAAAACTTAACTGCTTCGCCTTTTTTCGGCGATTTGGCATTCACTTTGAATGAAGATCCTGGTCCGCCCCAGCACTTCACCTCATTATCCGGACTTACCCGCGGCGGAAGAAACACGCCCAGATCCATGTCCGGATTCATTCCCTTATATACGTTCACGCTCCAGG
Organism: Candidatus Omnitrophota bacterium; assembly: GCA_018399295.1. GTDB lineage: Bacteria > Omnitrophota > Gorgyraeia > B26-G9 > B26-G9 > M55B170. Next base: position 861 of record JAGYOO010000262.1, read on the forward strand.
AGCCGTTGAAGGCCATTGCCGCGCGCTGATTGGCAAAATTCTGTTCCGCGTATTTATTCGCCATGGTGACAATGCCGCTAGCCAGCATCCCGGAATCGCCCATCTCCTGAAACAGACTGAAAACCCTGATCCAGTCCGGGTCAGTATAGGCGACGTCTCCTTTGACCGTAGCCAGGACCTTGTCCCCACCCATGATATTCCAGGCGAAATTATCGGCCAGCCGGGTGATCATCCATACCTCGCCCCAGCCGCTGACAAAACCGTAGATGTTTGAATCTTTCAGTTTTCTTCCGGCCGCGATAAATTCTTCAAAACTCCGCGGCGGGCCGGATTTGATCCCGGCCTGGGCAAATAATTTCTTATTGTAAAAGAAAAGAGTCGTAGCAACGTCGATCGGCACGCCGTAAATGCCCGGCTTTATCCCGAACTGATTTCCCTCAGTAAACGTATCCACAACCAGGGCCTGCGGAAAAAACTTGTCTTTCCACTCCCCGTTATTTTCTTCCATGTAAGGGGTAAACTCTTCCACATAACCGGCCTTGATAAAACTGGCATAATCCCGGGGCTCAGCCAGAATACCGTAGATATCCGGCAGGGAATTCGTCTGGGCGGCGGCAATCACCTTGCTGCCGTAGGCGTCCGAAGGCGCGAACAGCTGGAAATCAACCTTTACCCCGGTCTCCTGTTCATAGCGGGCTGAGAGCTCCTGAAAGGCCTCTTCCCGGTCAGCCATCCAATGCCAGGCAACAAGCATCGGTCCTTTGCCTGCTTCCGCCTGATCCGGATTCTGTCCTCCGGAACAGCCGCAGATCAGAAGCAGCGCCAGGCAAAGCATTGAAAATATTATCTTCTTCATTGTCTTACACTACAGCTTTCTTTATCCGTCGCTAACCGGCTTTTCAGACTGCCGGCGTTTCCTCTATCGGAATACTGTGTTTACCACGCCGCTTTTCAAGCTCCAGCCGGACTTTATGCGCGGTCTCTTCAGTGATCCCGTACGAAAGGATCAATCCAATGGCTATCCCGGAGGTGATAATCGGAAGTCCGATATCGAACACTCTCAGCAGAAACAGTGTTCTGACCGTCTGTTCGCCGGCCAATGCCACATTAAAACCGGTGGCGTTCAGCAGATGTCCGGACAAAGCGAATGCCAGCGCCATTCCCAGCTTTACCATCCACCAGTAAATGGATCCGAACATCCCTTCCCGCCGCTCTCCGGTCTCCAGTTCATCAACGTCACAGACGTCAGCGATCATCGCCCCCATCAGGGTAAACAGCCCGCCCAGTCCGAACGCGATTAACGGCGCCGGCAGCAGCAGTAATTTAGGCGCCAACGGATTATAACAGAACCATTTCAACGCGTATCCCGCGATGGAGATGGTGATGGCGATAATAAAGGCATTTTTCTTGCCGACCTTTGATGAGATCCAGGTGACCAGAGGAATCACTAAAAAGGTGGCAATCGAGGAAACAGTCCCGAACAGCCCCATATAGGTGGCCCCGGCGCTTCTGTCCCCGCCAAAGACATAATAGATGATCACGTAGGAAGAAAAGGCCGAAACAGCCATAAACCCGTTAAACACCAGGAATGTCGCCCCGCACAGTTTAAGAAACGGCCGGGATTTAAGCGTAACCCCGAACCCCTTAAAAAACTTCACGATATTTTTCCAGAGACCGCTTATCTTCGCGCTGACATCCTGAGTCTCATCCGTCAGA
>JAGYOO010000263.1 GCA_018399295.1 Candidatus Omnitrophota bacterium
AAATTTGTAAGTTGGAAAAGGTTAGGTCTTTTCTCGGCTACTCATGAGCTTATGAGCTCCGTTCTCTGTGACCTCTGTGGTTTAAGTTTTTCTTTTTTCTGTCTTCCGTCATCCGACTTCTGTCTTCTAGTCTTAGGTCTCCCTGTGAAATTTGCGCAGAAAAATTTCCCCAGCTGGATGCCCTACGGGTACCCTGTGAAATTTGCGCAGAAAAATTTCCCCAGCTGGATGCCCTACGGGTACCCTGTGAAATTTGCGCAGAAAAATTTCCTCAGCTGGATCCCCGCAGGGGATAATTGTCAGCCGGTGGTATTACAATTTTTTGACAACAGGCGTTGAATGTGTTAAATTTCAATATGTAAATGAAAGAACTAAAAGAGCTTATAAAATATTCAAGATTGGCGGCCGAAAAGGGCCTCACTGTGGGTCCGGCGGGGAACGTCAGCTTCAGAGTCAAGGATCGGATGTTTTTAAAGGCAAGCGGGATTTGGATGAGTGAACTGCGCTTGAAAGATCTTGTTGAAGTCGATCTGAATTCGCTTAAAACTATTGGCAGATCCCGGCTTTGTCCCAGCTGCGAATTTCGCTTTCATGCGGCGATATATGTTCGCCGGCCGGAGATCAAATGCGTCATGCATACCCATCCGGTATATGCTACTGTTCTTGGTCGAAAGACCTGTTTTCAGCCTGAGCTCTGTCCGGAGTTCGGGGTCTATCTGAAAACAGCTGCTTTTTTGCCGAAAATGGAGGCAGGCAGCGAGGAGTTGGCGCGTAAAGTAGGGGAGGCGGCTGGACACGAGCTGATCTATCTGCAGGCTCATGGGATAATAGCTCTGGGGCAGGATGTCAAACAGGCCTTTCTCCGAAGTTTGTTGGCGGAGAGGATGGCCCGCATGGTATTCCTGGGATTAATGGTAGATCGGTAGATCATGCTGGAAGCGGTCTTACAGAAAAGGATTGAAGACGCGATCGAATTTCGTCAGCCCGACCGGGTGCCTGTGTGTGATTTTCTATCTGATCCTAAGGTAATCGAATACTTCGCTTCTCCCGGCCACGACGGGTTGGCAGCTGCTTATCATCAACTTGGTATTGATGTCTGTTGGCGATTTGATCGGCGGACGAATCTGCGCCGGCCTTCGGCAAAGTCCTCCCTGAAGGCCTTTCTCTTTCGTCAGAAAAAGAAGGAAGTTCTGACCAGGCAGGCGCTCGAAGAAGAGTTCCAGGAGTTTGAGGCGCTTCAGAAGCGTCTGGAACCGCTTACCTATCAGGCGATGTCCGTTCCCGGTTGCCTTAGTCCTGCCTGTAACTACTTCGGAATCAGGGGATTCAGCGAAAAGATGTACACCGAGCCGCTGGAGATTGAAAGGATAATCGACATCTATGCCGAAATTCTTTACCAGCGGGCGGCTGAATTTGCCCGGCGAAAGCTGGGAAGATTATTTTTTATCTGTGATACGATTGCTTACGATAAAGGACTTATTTTTTCCCCTGATTTTCTTAATCTGCAATGGATTCCCCGTATCAAACAGGCTATAGAGCCGCTGAAAAGGGAAAATATTAAAGTAATCCTTCATTCTCTCGGAGACATCAGCTCCTATCTTGAACCCCTTATTGATTCCGGCATAGACGGTATTCATCCTGTAGACAGGGAGGCGGGAATGAACATCGGGGTTTTGAAGAAAATTTATGCCCGTTCGCTCATCCTTTGCGGCAACATCAGTCTTCGGCAAAAAACTCCAATCGAGATAACCGCACAGGTACGGGAGACTCTGCGTCTGGCTGGATTTAACGGCGGCCTGTTCCTGGGATCCGTGCAGGGAATAAAAGAAGACCTTAAGCTTGCCGCATCCCTATCTTTTTTTACAGCAGCAAGAGACCTAAATGAAGAGAAGTAAGCATTTTTTAGATAGTTATTAAATACTTTATAAATATATTTGTATAGAGTGAAGTGAGATGGTACTCTATATAGTGGATGGGAAGCTTTTTTTATGCTAATCAATAAATATTTATTAAAAGTTATTATAATCTTAATTCTCATATGTCCTGCTGCTGCGGCTGAGACGGCCTCATTTAACAGTACTGTGTTTTCAGTCAGCAGGGAATACGCGATACAGCCCACGTTGATTTTAAGGATTATTCAAACTGAGAGCAGTTTTAATCCTCATGCAGTAAGTAATTGCGGAGCAAGGGGGTTGATGCAGGTTACCAGGAGTACCTGGGACTGGATCTGCCACGATTACCTTCAAGTAGATTGGGATTTTGATGAATGTGCTTTTGACCCGGAGAAGAACATTCGCGTGGGAGTCCGGTTCCTTCGTTGGATCAAGGACTACCTTGATATTAATGATTGTCAATTGTGTGAAGACAGAGAGCTTCTTCTTGCCTGCTATAATGCCGGCCCGGGGGCGGTTAGAGCCTATGGTTTCCGGGTTCCGCCTTATCCGGAAACAGTGGAGTATATTCGCCGGATCTGTAACTCCGGAAATTTCAATAATCCGCAAAGTTTATAAATCCCTCTCTGGTCTTTTTTTCGTCGACATGATACAATAAACCTAAATAAAA
>JAGYOO010000264.1 GCA_018399295.1 Candidatus Omnitrophota bacterium
CTGATCCGGTATCTCCAGTTTTTCTCTGATTTCTTCGCCTTTTTTCCGGATGACCTGCTCATCAAGAAAAAGCGGTACGAACATGGGTGCACTGTTCCGGCCGCTCAGAGTACTAACCAATTCCAGATTGTTTTCAGACTCATGCCGGGTCAGGTCCAGGGGCAGGAGCCGGTTGTTCAGCCTCTGCAGCGGTTGTCCGTCAAAAAGACCGGCCCGGAATGGCGCGCCGGTAAAAAACGCCTCTTTTTTAAAAAAATAGGTGGCCCCGGTCAGAACAAGATCGAATCCTTCACTGAACAGCTTGATGGCGGCTGGAATTTTTTTCCAGGAGCGAAGCGAGAAAAAGTCCATCTGGCGGATCTCATCCACCGGAAGATTATGTTTAAAAAGGTCCTGGACGTTCGCGCCGGATTCCAGGCCAAGGACGATTCTGGCGCGCGGGAACTGCCGGCGAAGTTCACTCAAGGCAGGCAGATATACGACCATGTCACCCAATAGTCCCCGGCGGGTTACTAGGATTTTTCGAATTTTCAGTGGACGCCGATTTGACAGAACACGTCCGGCCAGACGCAATCCATAATAAACTTTTCCCGCGGCAATGAATGTTCTGAACGGTATTATCTGTTTCAGCCGTGACTGCCGATTAGCATGAACAAGCGCGCTTTGACGGCGGCGAACGCTCGAAAAGGCCGGAAAAACGAGGACATGAGCAGGCCGTTTCCGGGCCCGGACCAGTGTTTCTTCCAGCCGATGCTCCAGTTCATCAGTACGGCGTTCCCAGTTATTTGTCCGGGCCACGCCCAGCCGGTTTTCTTTTGCCGCCATTGTGTCCTGTGTCAGCGAGTCTTCCACGGCCCGGAGAAATTTATCCGGACCATCGGCCAGGCTGATGGCGTCTCGCAGGGGAAGGGCTCCCTCCAGCGGTGTGGAAACCACGGGCCGACCGGTGGCCAGATACTCATAAACTTTAATGGGGCTGCAGGCCCGCGTAAGTTCGTTGATCTTATAGGGGACTGTACAGACATTGAAATGTTTAAGTATGCCGGGCAGTTCTTCATAGGGCTGATAGCCGGTAAGGAAGATGTTTTCCCGTTGGGCCAGGCGGGAGGCGTCGAAGCCTGGTTTTACCCGTCCGGCAAGCACCAGGTTCCAGCCGGGACGGGCCTGGGACATGTGCAGAACTATCTCCTGGTCCATCCGCTCGTCTATCTGCCCCATAAATCCGATTACTGGCCCGGTGAGTCGCGACAGCCGGGAATGGAGAGGCAGCCGTTCAAGACGCGCCGGAGAATAATGATCAGTATCAACCGCGTTGGGAAGCAGGTAAGTCCGGGGCTGAACCCGACGGAGACGGGAAACTAATCTTTCAGAAACGGCAAACGCGGCCTGAGAAGCGGCAACAAGTTTTTCCTCTTGAATCCGTACCTGCGGCTGATCCTTAACTGTTTTTCCGCCAAAGGCCGTCATCTCGTCAATCGCGTAATAAACATAAGCCGTTGGATTAACGGCTTGGACCAGCCTGGCCGTGTGAGGCAGCATGGTCAGCACTATTGAATCAGTAAAATTGAGTTTCTGGACAAGCCGGTGAAGTACCCGGGGATAAATCGCCTTATTCCCCCGCCATCCCAGGAGCGGGTTAAAAGGATAGGTATAGGTAAAAAGATTGTGGTCAAGTTCGCGCAGTCCCTGAAAAGAAGCGGGAATGAATTTTTTCCCGCCCGGGCTTTCCTTTTGCCAGGAAGGATCAATATAAAGCACTGAATGACCGCGCCGGCTGAGGCGGGACATAAGATGCTGTTTTCCGGTCCAGCACCAGTCCCAGTTCATTTGTCCAAAACAGATTAGATTCATTCAGTAGCCTCCGTTGTTAGCTCCGGGTTAATTACATCACGAACTCGGTTAGTTGCCATTTGGCAAAGTCCGGTTTTAACTGACGGTTTTCTCCTTGTTTGACTTTAATACGGATTTGTGGAAGAATAGCATGGAAGGGTAGGATGCCCATCTGGTATAGATGGGCTTTTTTGTTCTAATTGTTTCTGGAGACCGATGGAGGCTTGGGTCTAAACAGCAGAGAAAGGGGGTGAAGACATGGCAAAAGAAGCATTAATCGAGACTGAAGGCGTGGTTACCGAAGTTCTTCCCGGCACGAAGTTTCGGGTACAGCTTGAAAACGGACATGAGGTTATCGCGTATCCTAAAGGTAAGATGAGGAAATTTTTTATCCGGATTATAGCCGGCGACAAGGTAAATCTGGAACTTTCTCCGTATGATCTTGGTAAGGGTCGAATAGTTTACCGTCAGAAATAATCTGCCGGACTTGCTTCCCCCGCTCGCGCCGCCGGTCTTTGGTCGCGGGTTGCCGGCAACCGCTCTGCTTAGCTGCTTTTATAATCGCTCTCCAGGTGCAATTTTTAACTCCAAGGCTGCCCCCATTTTTCATCTTTTATTATCCCTTCAAGCTCATAAGCTTATGAGCTCATTAGCTCATAAGTAGAAGACGGAAGTAGCGCGCGTAGCGCGAAGCATTTTAGCATCTTAGTCTTGCGCTTCGCGCCGGA
>JAGYOO010000265.1 GCA_018399295.1 Candidatus Omnitrophota bacterium
ATGCCGATGCCTTCGTGCGGCAGAGCGCCTATCCGGGCTTATCAACCCCACAATCATGTAAAAGGTCGTAGTCTTTCCCGCGCCATTAGGGCCGAGAAGCCCCACCACCTCAGCCCTTTTAACATCAATACTGACCGAATCCACGATCTGCCGCTTGTGATACGACTTCATAAGTGAATCGGTCTTAAGCAGATGTTCTTCTTCCATATTATCCTGTGTAGACTTTTATCAGCGATTCCCATTTTTCCTGGGCCCGCAGAATAAATTCAACGGTCTCACGCACCGCACCCCGCCCACCGGCGGAAACGGTAGTATAATCAGCCACGTTCCGAAGCTCTTCCGGTGCCTCCGGCACCGTTACGGCCATTCCCGCCGCCCGAAGTACCGGAAGGTCAGGCAAATCGTCACCAATATAGCAAACCTCCTCTGGAGTCACCTTCAACCGCAATAGCGCTTTATTAAACACCCGCAGCTTATCCTCCACCCCCTGATACAAAAGATCAATTCCAAGCTCCCGGCAACGACGTTTTACCGCGCGTGAAGATTTCGCAGTGATTACCGCCGAGTGGTAACCGGCCTTTCCCCATACTTTCAGTCCCAATCCGTCCCGGGCATTAAACCCCCGGTAATCATCATTAAAATTTCCAAAAGAAATCGTACCGTCAGTTAACACCCCGTCAACATCCATTATAATGACTTTTACTCTTCCCGGCTTGTATCTGATCATACGATCCCCGCCTTCAACAGATCCTGCACATCAAGCAGTCCCACCGGCCGGTGACCTTCGTCAACTACCGGTAACTCATCAATCCTTTTCTCCTTCAAAAGCTTTAAGGCCTCGACCGCCAGCTTTTCCGGCCCGATTGAGACCGGGGCGGCGGTCATCACCTCTTTTACCGGCCGTGACAGAAGATTAGAGGCATCCTCGATATGGCGCCTCAAATCGCCATCAGTAAAAATCCCCACCATCCGCCGGCGCCCGTCAACAACTATGGCACAGCCGGCGCGGGAACGGGTAATGTCCAGCAAAACTTCCTTAACCCGGGTATTGCACTTCACCAGGGGATTCTGTTTTCCCTTACGCATAAGATCACCCACCGTCAGAAGTCTCTTCCCCAGACTGCCACCGGGATGATAAAAGGCATAATCTTCGATCTTAAATCCCCGGCATTCCAGAACAGCCAGTGACAGAGCATCGCCCAAGGCCAGCGTGGCGGTGGTACTGGAGGTCGGCGCCAGATTAAACGGACAGGCCTCCTTGCGCACTCCGACATCAAAGACAATATCACTATACTGCGCAAGAAGAGAATCAGGCCTACCGGTCATCGCGATAAGTCGGCAGCCGATTTTTTTAATCAAAGGCAGCAGACGCGTGATCTCTTCAGTCTGGCCGCTGTTTGAGATCGCGATAATCACATCATCAGCAGTAACCCGCCCCAAATCGCCGTGGACCGCTTCGGCCGGATGAAGAAACAGGCTGGGAACCCCGAGGCTGGCCAGAGTCGCCGAGATCTTTTGGCCGATAAATCCTGGCTTTCCCATGCCGGTTACTACGATCCGTCCTTTGCATCCGGCAACCAGTTCCACTGCCCGGTCAAAATCCTTGTTCAGCCGCGGCAGAAGATCCATTATACAATCAGCCTCGTTGCGCAACACCTCCCGCCCGATCCGGCGGAAATTCTTTGCAGGTTTAATCCGTTTTTTCATTAGAGAAGGGCCCTTCTGATCTTAAGAGATGTTTCCGTTATATACTCAAGTTCCCTGAAGTCAACCATATTCGGGCCGTCACACAGCGCCTGTTCGGGGTCTTCGTGTACCTCGAGAAACAGTCCGTCACACCCGGCGGCTACCGCGCTTAAAGCCAGGGTCCGGCAAAACCTCCGCTCCCCGGATGAACAATCCCCGGCCGCGCCGGGCAACTGAACGCTGTGCGTCGCGTCAAATACTACCGGATGCCCCAGATCACGCAAGAGCGGAATTGAGCGCATATCACTGACCAGATTATTATAACCAAAACAGGTACCGCGTTCAGTGACGGAAATCATATTATTCCCGGTACTGCCTATCTTCTGGAAAACATTTTTCATATCCAACGGAGCCATAAACTGGCCTTTTTTTACGTTTACCGGCAGACCACTTTTTCCGCAGGCAAGAAGAAGATCAGTCTGACGGCAAAGCAGGGCCGGTATCTGAATAATGTCAACAACCGCGGCAACCGGTTCCACCTGAAAGGTCTCATGCACGTCAGTGATTACCGGCAACCCGGTCTCCTGCTTTACCCGCGCCAGTATTCCCAGGCCTTTCTGAAGCCCGGGACCGCGGAAAGAGCTGACTGAAGAACGATTCGCTTTATCAAAACTGGCCTTGAACACTGTCGGCAGATCGAACTTTTCCGCGATACGCTTAAGTTGTAAGGCGTGGTTCAGGCAGGAGTTTTCCGATTCGATTACGCAGGGACCGGAAATAAGCAGAAAGCGGTCCGGTTGGCGCTTACGGGAAAACCACTCGGTAAGTTCTTCTATTTTTATCATAAC
>JAGYOO010000266.1 GCA_018399295.1 Candidatus Omnitrophota bacterium
TATTCCTGCCCCGTTGACCATAAAGCGGAAGACTACTGACAGTCTTAGCCTTGCCGGATACTCTTCAATGTCTTTTGCCGGCACATTTGAGAATATCGATAGGATTTTTAACGCCTATCCATTAGGAGAAAAACTTAGAGCCCGGGCGTTGGAGATACGATATTTTCATTATGGGTATTTTAATTACAAGCAGGGCAATTTTGATCTGTGTCGGGAGAGCATGAAAAAAGTGCTGACCATAAATCCGCTGCGGCTTAAACCATGGGTGTTCATTGCTCTTTGCTTTTTAAAACAATCGCTTTCCCCGGAACAGCAGGTCGTTGGGAGGGAAGAATGACATCATTTATTATCCCGGCGGTGTTTTTCTCCGGACTCACGCTGATTGTCCTGCTATCTCTAAGTGGACGAGTCCCTTGGGGGCTTTATTTTCTCGTGCCCCTGTTTCCTCTGCAGAATGTTGTCGAACGGTTCCATCAGTTTCCGCTGGGCAAGGATTTTGCCGACATCATTTTGATCTCCATGATCATCGGCTGGGTAATCAGTGCGCAGGGAACCCGAAAGCTGTTTTCCCCCTCGCCGTTCAATAAACTCCTGGCGTTTATGTTCATCTTCACTTTTTTTGCCCTGTGGAAAGGGTCCGCGTTTTTGAGCCTGCCGCCGCCGATTAATCCCATGGACGTTCGGGTTCAGACCTGGAAAAACTACATGATCCTGCCGCTGCTGTTTTTCCTTACCTACAACAGTATCCGAACTAAGAAGCAGGTTATTAATATGGCCCTGATCATGGCATTCTCAATGCTGTTGACCAATTGGTATACTATCCGTCAGATCAGCTGGTCGTCCGGCCTGGCTTCCCGGCTGAAACTGCATGGTACTTTCGTTTGGCTGGGGCCGAACGAGGTGGCTGCGTTTTACGCGATCTATTCTTTCGTGCTGTTGGGCTTGTTTATGTTTGATAAGGTAAAGATGAGAAAGATATTTTACGGAGTAACCGGTTTTTTTAACGCTTACAGCGTTATGTTTTTGTTTTCCCGCGGCGCGTATGTGGCGGTGTTGGCCGGGCTGGCCTTTTTCAGCCTGCTGCGGAAACGGTGGCTGCTGATCCCGCTGATCGCCCTGGTCATGTTCTGGCAGACGGTTTTGCCTGTTGAAGTGGTAGAGCGGGTAAATCAGACCGAGACCGAGTATGGAGAGCTGGACTCGTCCAATCAAAAGCGGCTGATAATGTGGGAACAGAGCATGAATCTGTTCTGGACTAACGCGTTGATCGGTGCCGGATACAATATTTTCCCTTTTATGGGGTATGAACTGGGAGATACGCATAACATCTATATCAAGGTAATGGCGGAACAGGGCTTGGTCGGGATTTCTCTGTTTCTGTCCATCCTGTTTCTTGCTCTCTGGCGCGGCTGGCAGTTACATAAAAAGACCGAAGATCCGTTTTTCCGGGGGCTGGGAATCGGTTTCAGCGCGGCGGTAATTTCACTGATGGTCGCCAATTTCTTCGGCGACCGCTGGACATATCTTCAGGTAGGCACCTTCTTCTGGGTGTTCCTCGGGCTCGTGGAAAGGGCCAACCGGCTGGTTGAGGAAGAGGCGGTATCTCAGTTATCACTGGGAATTTCTAAGCGGGACGGAACCAGTATTGGTAACGGTAAACCATAACCGAATTCGCCGAGCCTCATAACCGTAAACTGATAGACAATAATGAAAATACTGCATATTATCAGCAGCAACGGGTTCTATGGCGCGGAAAGGGTGATGCTTTCTCTGGCCTTGGCGTCGGATCTTTCGGCTGAAGCGGTGTTTCTGATAAATAAGCATAACCCTCATCCGGAAGCAGCCGGTCTGTTCCAAAAGAAGGATGTCCCGGTTCACACCGTAGAATGCCGGGGAAGGTTTGATCTTAAAGCCCTGAAACGGATTACGGCTATTATTCGCGAAAATCAAATCAGCCTTGTCCATTGCCACAATTATAAGTCCAACCTGTTCGGGTTTATCTGTGCCAGAACAGCTAAGGTTCCGGTAGTGGCTACGGTACATGGATATATTCCTTCAGGTATAAGGGCCTTGGTTTATCGCGAATTCGACCGAAGACTGCTGCGATTCTTCGACAGAGTCGTGTATGTGAACAGTAGCCTGTGCCAAGCCAATTCTTCAGTGATCAATAACGGAATCGCTCTGCCGAAACTGGATCCAAAAGGTTTACGAAAAGCCCTGGTCATCGGCTCGGTGGGCCGGTTAAGCCGGGAGAAGGGATTTATCCATCTCCTTCGCGGGTTCTCAATGCTGGCGAAAGAGTTCCCGCAAGCCCGGCTGGTCCTGGTCGGAGACGGCCCGGAACGAACCGTCCTGGAAGCTGAGGCTGAAGATTTGGGGCTGAAAGACAGGATCAAATTCGTCGGTTACCGGAACGATGTGGAAAACTTTTATCCGGAATTTGATATTTTTGTTTCCTCTTCTTTAGTGGAACATTTTCCCGTGGCCGTGCTGGAAGCGATGAAGATGGAAC
>JAGYOO010000267.1 GCA_018399295.1 Candidatus Omnitrophota bacterium
GGTTTTCACAGATCAGGCCGGGCGCGTGGTGTCTTGCATTACCAAGCTTTAAACTGGCATTAAAAAAGGCAACCATTTATTCCCATGGTTGCCTTGATCTTGACTTCAGACTAGTATGATATCTTCTTAATGTAAATTACTGTCTTAACTATATCGCCTTGTCGATCAGCGCTATTTTCCCCGGCCGGAACAACCTCTTTATACTGCCGACAGCCGCCCGCAGGCCTGTCAGTCTTTTCTTCAATCCAGCTTTTTCTGAAGGCGCCTCAGGCTGTCTTTTTACCATCTCAGCCAGCAGCCTTATTCCGGTCTTCCGCACATCCTTATCCTGATTAGACTGTAAAATCTCAGCCAGCATCCCCTCCCGCTTTTTTTCCGGCACCTGCGCCATTATGATCTCCAGCAGCTCGGCCGCGTGCTGCATAATGGCCTTGCCTTCAGCAAAATGCCGGCGGGCCTCACTGAAATCCCGTTTTAAAATCGCCAAAGTAATACCGGCCAGGGTGGCAGTGTACTCGTTATCGCTTGCCAGATAATGTTTCAGATAAGGTTCAAATGATTTCAGCCCCAACCGGGCGATCGCGAGAAAAGAACCGTCAAGGTCCTTTCCGCTGGCCAGGCTAAACTCGATCAGTTCCTCGTACTGCTGCCATTGGCTCTGGTCGAACTGTTCTTTCTGGAAGCGCGACAGACAGATTATGGCCTCCTCCGGCCGTGAATCATCCTTTTGAAAGCGATAGGCGTCCAGGATGCCTTGGATAATCACGGGATCATTATAACCGGCCAACAGCTCGATCGCGCTTTTCTTCTCGTATTCCCTGTGACGGTTTTTTTCAATAAACTTCAACAGCATCGGCAAAGCTGCCTTTGGGTTTATTTTTTTCACCAGTTTCAGTCCGTCAAGTGCTTCCAGGCCCAGGAAAGGATCTTCCAGTGTCTTTTTCAGCAGCTCCGTACCGACTTCATTCTGTAAAAGCCCGTGTTCCTTCAGATACTTTTCGTGAAGCATGATCAGCTTCAACAGACTAAGCTTCTCGTACTGATCGAACCTGATCGCGTCCAGCTGTTCTTTCGCGTTGCTGATAAACTCTCCTTCTTTCAACAGCAGCCGTTTAAAATATGGATGGTCGGTGACGTAGTAAAGCGAGTCGAATCCCACATAGAAGAAAGGCAGCCAATCCTCCTGCCGCCCGGTCAGCATCGCCCCCAGGCCCAGCGCGGCCCCCACGGTCGGATAAAGGAACAACGAGGGCTCATATTCTTGTGGCGAGGAAAGCTCTGTCCGGAGAAACTCGTAGATCGAAAGATAAAGCTCCCTGTCCGACGGATTATCCACCAGAAATCGCGCGGCAAGCGACCCCAGAGCCACATTCGCCGCTCCCTTGAGCTCCAGGGTATATCCCTTGTCATCCTGATCCGGCATCCTGGCGCAGGAGAAAAGAAAATCATAGATCTCCGATTCCGGCTTGAACCGAAGTTCTCCCAGGCTGATCACCGCCACTATCCGCAAAACCGTGTCTACAGCGGAAGACTCTGAATATCTCGCCACCTTATTTCCGCCGGCATTGGCCAGCACAAACTGCTTCAGATCAGCATAGGTATCTTCTCCGGCAAGGCGGCCGATAATCCTGAAGTAAGAGTAAAGTCCAAAGGTGGAAGGAAGCTTTTCACCTTCTGTCTTCTTTCTGTATACCTTGATCATCTGGTTCAGCAGCTTATGCGCGAAAAAGTCCCTGGCGTCGAATCCGGCCTCCCGCACGATGGTGTGCCCGGCCAGATTCTCAGCCGTATTTCGGATCATTTCGGCGATGATATCGGAACTGTAGATGGATATCTGGTCACTTAAAGCGGAAAAGTATTCCGTCATCTGGCCTTGGTTCATAAGCGGCACCAGGTCGGGCAGGTAGAAATACTTATACTCGTTGCCCGACTCTTTGAACTCCCTTATTACCTGGCTGATTATCCTCTCCAGTGAATTTTCGTTAGAAGAAAGGTTAACTGATTCGGAAGCTGTATCAAAAGAAAAAAGACGTTTGGCAAGAAGCCCGGGATTGTCGGCGGTAAAATAAACCGGCAGGTCGGTACTGATCCCGACACGGGGACTCAGCATCTCTCTGGATAAGGAAACACTTCTGATCTCACCGGCCACTGCCAGGGGTACAGCACTTCCCAGCAGCATCCCCTGAATGATCAGACAGCAAATTATTTTCCGCATTTCAAAACACAACCTTAATTATGGTTTTAATTAACATATTTAAAAAGTGTTAAAATATATCACAAAAAAAACCCTTGCGCAAGTCCAAGGAAAAATAGCAATCCACACCTCCGACCCACCTCGCAGGTGGGTTTATGGTCGCTCTTCTAACTGCTGTTTTTAACCGATACTTTCACCACTGTCTTCGCCACGATCTGCTGGTTTTCACAGATCAGGCCGGGCGCATGGGCGTCTTCTGGATACAGGACAACGATAAATCCCGGCTTCAGGATCAGCTCCTCAGCGGGAAAAT
>JAGYOO010000268.1 GCA_018399295.1 Candidatus Omnitrophota bacterium
CTTTCTGTCAACCATTTTCAAGATATCACACCCAGCCTTCCGACTTCTGACTTCCGTCTTCTGTTTTCTAAGATGCTAAACGAAGCGCAGTATCCTAACAAGTGAGCCCCTTCGACAAGCTCAGGACAAGCTGGGCGAACGTCCACATAGCACATAGTTCATAGCGTGCTTCAGCGCTACTCTGTCTTCTATGAGCTCATGAGCTTATGAGCTTCATTCTCTTCCCTAAATTCTAAATCTCATCCAACGAGAGGTCAACCTGAAAAAAAATTATTATTTCCAAGCAATACGTAGTAGAATTGTTACTGCGATGAATAATAAAAAAGCAATAGTCACACTTAACATAGACAAGACAACCGTATTGGAACTTAAGCGGTACTATTCCTCTCAGTTCGATTTTTTCGTGGTTGAATCAGCCGAACAGCTTACGGCTGAAATCGAAAAACACCAGCCCATCCTCATCTTCCTGAGCAACCGGCTTCCGGACGTGCAGCAAACGCGGGATTTCTGCATCGCTCTGCGCTCACAGCCATTTACTGAGACTGTCCCGGTTATAATGATCGCCCAGCAAGACGACCGGGAGGAAAAGATCGATCTGCTGCGAGCGGGACTGATCGACGGGTATTTCGGAATGCCGGTGGATATCGCGGAGATCGCCGCTTATTCCAACGTCTTCCTGCAACGGCAAAGCCTGCAGGAAGAGCTGGAAGAGAAAAACAGGCTTCTATCCCAGATCAGCGTGACCGACGACCTGATGGGCATCAATAACCGTCGCTTTTTATTTATTCGACTCGAGGAAGAACTCAAACGCGCCAAACGGTATGTTTACGATTTTTCCGCCATGATGATCGATATTGATTTTTTCAAGAAGATAAACGACTCCTTCGGGCACCAGCAGGGAGACAGGGTCCTGGAAAAACTCGCGGCCCTGTTAAAGGCCAGTCTCCGGTTCACGGACACGATCTGCCGGTACGGCGGCGAGGAGATCATCGTTCTGATGCCGCACACGAATCTGGAAGAAAGCGCGCTGGTAGCGGAGAGGATCAGGCGAAGGGTAGAAATGACGGACTTTAATCTTCCGGACGCACGTTACACTGTCACCATCAGCGCCGGAGTCGTAGGTTTTAACGGAGCTAAAACACCTGAACTTGATTTTCTGCTGCAGACAATAGATCAGCTGCTGTATAAAGCAAAGAACGGCGGACGCAATCGCGTTACCTCCACCGTTCTTTGAAAAAGGCAGTTTAGAGTCTTGCCCGGGACATTTTACAACATCCCTCTTTACAACGAGTAACGGGACGCAGCATGAACTTTAATGTTGTATTCACGTCCTGCCTCCTTTTTCTTTTTTCTGGCTTACATTCCCGGAAGCTTTAAGTCTCCCATATTAGCGCGCAATTTTTCCGAGGCAGCGCGCTGTACCTTTTCCGCGGCTTCATTTACGGAATCCATTACCGTCTTTTCCAATATATTTTTTTTCCCCGGCGCCAGCAGATCCTCACTTATTTCCAGTCCGGTTACTTTCTGGGTTCCGCTCATGGAAACCTTGACCTTACCATCGCGGCTTTCAAACTCAACCGTCATCTTTTCAAGTTCCCGCTTAAGAACGTTCATCTGTTTCTGCGCTTCGAATATACCCTTAAGCTTATCCAGCATAATCCGTCTCCTTAATGAGGCCATAACTTACGGAGCGATAGCGAACATAAGTTATCAGCCGAATTAATCCCCCCTGCTTAATTTTCAATAGAAAATTAGGGGGGATCTCCAACCCTCTTAATTACCAAAGAACAATCTTTGCTTCTCCTGATCCCCAACCTATAACTTACGGAGCGATAGCGAACGTAAGTTATCAGCCGAATTAATCCCCCCTGCTTCGATAGAAAACTAAGGGGGATCTCCCGTTCATATTTACCTGAATTTATTCTACTACCTAATTCCGCGGCGGACAAGGGGGAAAATTCTTTCATTGTCTTCCTTTGTTCAGTTATGTTATTATTTAAAACCATGAAAGATTACATTTTAGAAATAGACCGGTCGTTAAGAGATTATCTGGCCGAATGCCGCCGGGATTACCGTCTCGACAGGGTTGATCCCAGTCTTTACAAAGGCCTGCTGGATTTCGTGCTCCGGGACGGGAAACGGATCCGTCCGCTTTTTTTCATCTACTCTTTTCTGGGGTACTCCACTTCCAAAACCCAACCGAAAAAAGATCTGTTTACAGCGGCCGGCGCTTTTGAACTTCTGCATGATTTTCTTCTTATCCATGACGATATCATCGACAACGCCGCGCTTCGCCGCGGCAAACCGACACTGCATAAGTACTTTGAAAAATTATTTAAAGACAAAAAAACCGGCACCGACATGGCCCTGGTTGCCGGTGATATCCTCTATTCCCTGGCAGTCTCGGCCCTGTTACGCTGCCCGGCTCCGGATAGCGTCCGGATCGTTGGTCTGGAACTTTTTCTCCGGGCCGCGGCGC
>JAGYOO010000269.1 GCA_018399295.1 Candidatus Omnitrophota bacterium
GCGATGAGACAGTGGTCAACCCCCAGAGCTATGATGCTGAACTCCTTGGATTTGATCTTAATCTGCCGCTTACGGATAAGATCCTGGTTTACGGCGAATACTGGATCGGCCAAAACCTGGGCCAGTACGGATCGCTGTCCGGGATAAGCCCCAGCCTGAACCGCGAGGTAGAGACAACCGGCTGGTGGGCGGCCGCGCAGATAGGATCATTCGGTCCCTGGACGTTTAACGGCGGTTACCTTGTCGAAGACGTGGATGATGATGATATCGCTGCCGGTACCGCTTCGACGAACATCACGGAAAACGGGGCCTGGTTTGCCAATGTCCTGTATCAGATCAGCGACGCCGTTGTATTCGGTCTGGAGTTTACTCAGATGGAGACCGAGTATAAGGGCCAGGCAGCAACGGCGGATAATAACCGGATCCAGTTCTCGGCAATATATAATTTTTAAAACTATTTAACTATATTTTTGAAAATTTTTGTTGTCAGGAACATAACTTTTTATTAAGATATTTACAATACTTTTGGAGCCTGTTTTTTGACAATTGACTCACGTTATTACGGATCGCTTCACTTTAGCCTTGGGAAGGGGGTGAAAAAGCGAGGAAGGCTGAGGCAGGGATCTGTGATGATAGATATAAGGGCTATTATCCGGAAGGCTGGCTTTCGGGATTTAAGATAAATGTGTGGGCACTTTACCATGGAGGAGGGATTATGAAAAGGACGCTTATTGCGCTTTGCGCCGTGTGTCTGGCGATCAGTCTTGCCGCGCCGGCAATGGCGGAAGTGCAGAACATCAAGGTGTATGGAGACATTATTGTCCGCGGCTTCTACCGCGACAATTTTTCAACCAAAACCGGCGAGCTCGTGGGTTTTAACAGCGAGTCCCGTGACTGGTACAACACCATCACTGAATTAGGGATTGAGGCTGACCTGACGGACAATGTGACCGCGAACATCTTGCTTGGCAATCAGCGGGATTGGGGCGTGGAAGACGCGGCAACCGGAACTGAAGATCAGGATGTGGAGATCTGGTCGTCGTATATTACCCTGAAAGAGATGCTGTATTCGCCATTGACCATCAAGGCCGGCAGAATGCCGCTGCAGGTGGCTAACGGACTGATCATCGGCGACGGTACGGTTGGGGAAGATTATCTGCTGGCGAGCGATTATTCAGCTGAGACCCAGTTTGACACGGTGCATGGTATCCTGAATTTTGACCCCATGACCATTGTGTTCGGGACCATCAAGATTAATGATAGCGCTCAGACCGAAATGGATGATATTGACGGATACCTTCTGGATGTTATCTATCAGATGGGCCAGAACAACGGCGTTATTGACACCTACCTGGTGAATTGTCATTACAGCAGCCCGCGTTCACCCGCAACCACGGGTACTCCGACAGTTGCTGACAGCACTGACTCGATCGACATCTGGGCTCTGGCCTCGCGCCTGACCATGGAGCCGAAAGACAACATGCTGGTGGACCTCGGACTGGGATATCAGTTCGGTGACTATCAGACTGGTACGACCAGCCGCGATCTGGGCGCGTTGGCGATCGATGCTGAGGCCAGCTACACCTTCCAGAGCGCGTATTATCCGATGCTCGGGCTGAAGTACGTCCATCGTTCCGGGGACAGTGATCCGAAAGGAACCGGAGATTATGATGCTTGGCTGCCGCTGTTTGAAAACCAGGTCAATGGTCTGATCTACGACCCGGATACAAACATCAACGCCCTGGCCCTGCGCACCAGCATCATGCCGATCGACCGGCTGACCCTGGGCCTGGACTGGTGGTTCTACTTCCTGGATGAAGAGCAGGCAGCTGATGCCGGAAGCACGACAACCGATGATGAGGCTGGTCAGGAGATCGACCTTATTGCCCGCTACGCGTATACCGAGGACGTGACCCTGGGCTTGAGTATGGCCTGGTTCATGCCGGGTAACTACTATGCCGCAGGCAATGACGAGACCGCGCGTCAGGCATTGCTGGAACTGGCAGTAAGCTTCTAAGTAGCATTAATCAATTCAGTTAAAAACTCCCGGCCTCTTTTACGGCCGGGAGTTTTTTATTTCTCTGCTTTCTCATCGTGTTTTTTCTTGACACAATTCTTTATTTTTTGTAGTATTAATCTGTAAGCTTAGTTTTTCCAGATTGTTCAGTAACTTAGTCAAAGGACTGGCGATTTCCAGCCGTTTAATGGAATGCGAACACATTTCCCAGCCCCGGGTTGGGAAAAATTTCTCTTTAATGCCAATCCGGACAGGCCGATGCTTCCAGAAACCGGTTTTTCACAGAAACGCTCTCCTTGACGGAATTTTCCGCGGAGAGGTTTTTTTTTGTAAGTTAAGGAGGAATGGATGGGGGGAGAACAGAAAGGCAAAGCCGAGCTCCAGCTTGTGGTTTTCCGGATCGGCGACGAGGAGTTCGGGGTCGAGATCAATCAGGTCCGGGAGATCGTAAAGCTGGTAAC
>JAGYOO010000027.1 GCA_018399295.1 Candidatus Omnitrophota bacterium
GATAACGATTGACTATCGGCACCGAAATATCATTTCCCAGCTGAAAGACACGGCCGGGGAAAAAGCGAATCAGAGTCTTTCTCAGATCAGCGTCAACCGTGGGAACCACGGAACAGAACACCGCGGCCTCAAGCTTTTGTTCCCACAGTTTTTCTTTCAATAACCGGAAAAGACCCTGTTTATCCTTAACCCCACACGTCGGGAAATTCCATCTCCGACAAACCCGGCCACTGGAAATAATCCCGAAGCTGATACTGGTATTGCCCGCGTCTATTGCAAGGATCTTTTTCATTTTATAACCGTTACCTCTCCGGCCAGCACCGAGTGCAGTCGACCGAAATCATCCCGGATCATCAGCGCTCCCCGATTATCGACGTCCATGGCCTGACCGGCAAGAACGCCTTCAGCTCCGTTAACTTCGACTCTTTTTCCCAGCGAAAGACTCAGGTCGCGCCATTCACTGATCACCGCTTCCGCCCCGATTTCCAGCCAGAGCTTGTATCTTTTTTCCAGATGCAGCAGCAGCTTTCCCAACAGGTCCAAACGATCGATCTTCCTTCCCGCGAACAAACGCAAAGATCCGGCCTCAGGAGGCAGTTCTTTCGCGTTGGCATTTATGTTTAATCCGATTCCCAGTACCAGGAATTTAAGGCTCTGACTGCCGTTCATTCCAGTCTCGGTCAGAATGCCGCACACTTTTTTCCCATTAACCATTATATCATTCGGCCACTTTATCAGGGCCTCTAAAGCGCAACACTCCCGGATGACCGCGGCCACGGCATTGGCCGCGAGAAGGGTCAGACAACCAGCCTTATCCGCAGAAACCGGCGGCCGCAGGACAAGTGAGGCATAAAGTCCTCGAAAGGCCGGAGAACTCCAGCAGCGTTTAAACCGGCCCCGTCCGGCGGTCTGGGTTTCCGCAATAACCAGAGTCCCTTCCTCAGCGCCCTGTTCAGCCAGGGATACGGCCAGATCATTTGTGGATCCGGTAGAATAATAAGACAAAACTTTTTTCCCCAGAAGATTTGTCTTCAGCCCCAGGCTTATTTCATCCGGCAGCCATCGGTCCGGAACGCGGCAAAGCCGGTAACCAAGATGGGGCTGGTCCGGAATATCGTATCCCACATCCCGCAGATCGGCTATTATATCTTCCACTGTTCGCGGCTCCAGTCCCAGCCGTTCGCCGATAACTTCAGCGGAAACAAAGTCAGGAGCGTATTCCTTAAGAACCGCGAGTACTTTTTTTTCCAATTTTCTTCTCTCCCCTGGCAAGTTCTTTCAGTCGGTCCCGAAGCAGGATCGCCTTTTCAAACTGCAGATTTTTAACGGCAACCTGCATCTGACGCTCCAGATCCTCGATCCCCTGCTGGCGTTCATAAGCAACCAGATCCTCGGCAACCACATCCCGGACAAACTCCTCGGCCTTTTCCTCGACCTCAAACCAGTCTTTTATCGCCTTGCTGATCGAGACCGGTTTGATATTATTCCGGCGGTTGTATTCCATCTGCAGCTTACGCCGCCGGCTCGTTTCCTCAACGGCCTGGCGCAGAGAACCAGTAACCACATCCGCGTACATCACCACTTTTCCATTAACATGCCGGGCGGCGCGGCCGGCCACCTGGATCAAAGAGGTCGCCGAACGAAGAAAGCCTTCCTTGTCCGCGTCCATCACACAGACCAGCGACACCTCCGGCAGATCAAGGCCCTCCCGCAAAAGATTGACTCCGACCAGGCAGTCAAACTCCCGGGCCCGCAGATTCCTTAACACCCGCACCCGATCCATAGCGTCCAGTTCGGAATGAATATAATCAGTCTTCAACCCGGCCTCTTTAAGATACTGTGAAAGGTCTTCGGCCATTCTTTTGGTCAGAGTCGTGACTAATACGCGCTCTTTCCGCCCCGCGTGTTCCTTGACCCTTTGGATAAGATCATCGATCTGATTTTCCGTGCGCTGGACGATGATCTGCGGATCCAGAAGTCCGGTGGGACGAATTATCTGTTCCACCACCGGACGGCCGCGTTCCCGCTCCAGATCTCCGGGAGTAGCAGAAACATACACTGTCTGACCGGTAAGCTGTTCAAACTCATCAAATTTCAGAGGGCGATTATCCAGACAGGACGGCAGGCGAAAGCCATACTCCACAAGAGTCTGTTTCCGGGCACGGTCACCATTGTACATCCCGCGCACCTGAGGCAGGGTTACATGGGATTCATCAATAACCGTCAGAAAATCCCGGGGAAAATAATCGATAAGGCAAAACGGACGGCTGCCCGGAGGCCGGCGGCTGAGATGACTAGAGTAATTTTCTACCCCGTGGCAGTAGCCGATCTCCTTCAGCATCTCCATATCGAACCGCGTTCGGGAAACGATCCGCTGGGCCTCGAGCAGCTTTCCCTGGGACTGCAGCTCCTTTGCCCGCGAGTCCATTTCCCGGTAAATATCCCCCAGCGCGTCATTGAGCTTCGGCCGGTCCACCAGAAAATGTTTGGCCGGATAGATGGCTATCTCTTCAAGCTCTTCTATCCGTTTCAGGCTTATGGGATCAAACCGGCTTATCCGCTCGATCTCATCCCCGAAAAACTCGACCCGCAACGCCGCCGGCTCATATGCCGGAAAGATCTCGACAGTATCCCCGCGCACACGAAAGCGTTTCGGGAGAAATTCAATGTCATTACGTTCATACTGAATATGGATCAGCCGCGTCAGCAGTTCATCACGTTGGATCCGGTCACCGCGCCGGAGAAGGATAAACTTATTCCGGTATTCTTCCGGAGAACCAAGATTGTAGATACAGGAGACACTGGCTACGACGATAACATCCCACCGGCTCATCAGTGAGGTGGTCGCCGCCAGCCGCAGGCGGTCGATCCGATCATTAATCGACGAATCTTTTTCAATATAGGTGTCGGTCTGCGGAATGTATGCCTCAGGCTGGTAATAATCATAATAGCTGATAAAATATTCTACCGCGTTCTCCGGGAAAAACTCCTTAAATTCTGAATAAAGCTGCGCCGCCAGGGTCTTATTATGGGAGATGATCAGGGTCGGCCGGTTCAGCCGTTCGATGGTCGAGGCGATTGTAAATGTCTTGCCGCTGCCCGTAACTCCAAGCAGGGTCTGATAATCACTTCCCGCCTCTACCCGTTGCGACAGCTGGTCAATGGCCCGCGGCTGATCACCGCGGGGCTGATAGCTGCTGACGAGTTTAAACCGGGACATACTATTGGAGACGTTTCCCGGACTTCATAAGGAGGGCCTTGAAATGCTGAATGTCCTTCACCCGGCTGATCGCGGTTTCGTAACTGATGACGCCTTTTGCATAGAGATCTTTAAGCGAGGTGTCCATCAGCACCATCCCCATGTCGGCTCCGGTCTGCATTATGGTCGGAATCTGTTCCGTCTTTGACTCCCGGATCACGTTCCGCATGGCCGCGGTGGCCACCAGGACCTCGATCCCAAGCACCCGGCCGTTCCCTTCGATCCGGGGCAGGAGCTGCTGGGAGATAATTCCCTGCAGACAGGAAGACAACACAATCCTGATCTGTTCCTGAGCATGAGGCGGAAACACGTCGATAATCCGGTCGATAGTCTGTACAGCATCCGGGGTATGCAGGGTAGCCAGCACAAGATGCCCGGTCTCCGCGGCGGTCAGCGCGGTCTGGATGGTCTCAAGATCCCGCATCTCGCCTACACAGATAACATTCGGATCCTGCCTGAGAGTATGCACCAAGGCCCGGGCGAAAGACCTTGTGTCAGAATATACTTCCCGCTGGATCACGATGCTCTTTTTATGCTCATGGAGATATTCGATCGGATCCTCGATGATGATTATCCGGCAGGAACGTTCGCGGTTGATAAGATCGATAAGAGAATTCATAGTGGTAGTCTTGCCCACGCCGGTGGGGCCGGTTACAAGCAGCATCCCGGACTGTTTCCGGCAGAGATCCTTTACCACTTCCGGAAGTCCCAGCTCTTCCGGCTGCCTTATCCTCAGTCCGACGATCCGGAACGCGGCCTCGATACATTCCTTGGAAACATAGATATTAACGCGGAACCGGCTGATTCCGGGCAGGGAAAATGAAAAGTCCAGCTCCAGTTCTTTTTCAAACTTTTCCATCTGGATCTCATTCAGAATACTGTAAACCATTTTCTTTGTATCTTCACCGGTAAGAACCGGCATTTCCAAGGCAGCCAACACCCCATCGATTCTCAGGGTAGGCGGCGAACCGACCACAAGGTGCAGATCGGAGGCGTTACTTTCTACCGCGGTCCTCAGCAGATCTCTGACATCCATAATTATTTCCCCTCCTTGATGACCTCTTCGATTTCCAGGCTGAAATCAATATTTTTAACTGAGTGGGTCAGCATCCCCATGGAAATAAAATCAACCCCGGACCTGGCAACCGCCGCGATATTACCTGCATTTATATTACCCGAGGCCTCCAGCTTAGTCGCCGGACGAAGCCGGTCGCGCAACCGGACACACCGGCGCATCATGCTTACGCTCATGTTATCCAATAACACTACATCCGCCTTGGATTCTAATGCCTGCTCCAGATCAGCCGGATTTTCAACCTCTATCTCCAACTTCCTCCGAGTCGGGCAACCGTGACGCGCCAGTTCAATTATACCACTTATTCCGATTTCAGGCAGACGTTTATGAAGTATCTCCAGATGATTGTCCTTGATCAGCACCATATCAGACAATCCCAGGCGATGATTATACCCCCCTCCGATTTTGACTGCGTATTTTTCCAAAACCCGCAGTCCAGGAGTAGTTTTGCGGGTATCCAAAATTTTCACCCCGGCTTTTCCCGCCTGAGAAACTATTATCGCGGTCTGCGAGGCAATCCCCGACAACCGACCAAGAAAATTAAGAACCGTCCGTTCCGCCTTAAGCACTGCCGGCGCCGGACCATCTATCGCGCCGATTACCTGCCCGGCCTCTACCCGAACACCTTCTTTAACCCGGCGGGATACTTTAAGCCGGTGATCGATCGCAGCACAAACCCTTTCCGCTATCGGCATACCGCAGACTACGGCCGCCTGCCTGCAGACTATTTTCGCCCGGACTTTTATCCGGGAATCAATTTTAAGAGATTGCGCCGTAATATCACCCTGAGCCATATCCTCTTTCAGGGCCAGACGGATAAGGTCCCTTACCAGGAGATTGTTCCGAAAATCAACGGGAAAGGGCATTTTTCACCTGCTCCAGCTTTTCCCGTTCTTCAACAAGCTCCTTCTTTCCGGCGGATTCTTTTTCCACAACCTCCGGAGGCGCCTTTTCCCGGAACCGGGGGTTGTTCAACAGCTGCTCCTTGCGGCGTATCGCCTCTTCGAGCTCAGCTATTCGCTTGTTTATTTTGGCCTCTTCTTCGGCCTTATTGATCTCCCCTCCGGCATCAAGAAAGATAGAACAGCCAGAGATAACGTCACTGACCACGGAGGGTGATGGCGGCTGATTTTCTTCTGAAAAAGAGATCTCTTCGGCATTCACAAGATATTTCACATATTCAATATTGTTCTCCAGTATCCGGCGTTTTCCAGCCTCATCAACAAAGATCCTGACCTTAACCTTTACCCGCGGACTAAGCCCCTTACGGCTGCGCAGATTACGCATGGTACCGCAGACAGTTATGATCAAGCCCATTTCCCCTTCCAGTTCCCGGTCGATTACTCCCGGCAACGCGGCTGGCCAGGGGTGTGTCATCAGCGATCCGGCAGACGGACAAAGGCGTGTCCACAACTCCTCAGTAAGAAACGGCATGAACGGATGCAACAGCAGCAGGCTGCCGGACAGGATCCGGTACAGGGTCTGCTGGGTATGGTTTTCACTAATGCTTAATTTAGCCAGCTCCAGATACCAGTCACAGAACTGGTGCCAGAAGAAGTCATAGAGAAGCCCGGCAGCTTCATTAAACCGGAACCGCTCCAGAGACCGGCGAACCTCAGCTTCTACTGAATAAAAACGGCTGATGATCCATCTCTCCGCTAACGGCATTTCCGCAAAATCCGAAAAACCGGCCAACGGATCCGCCGGCAGATGATCAACATCCAAATTCATCTGGATAAACCGGGCCGCATTCCAGATCTTATTCGCGAAATTCCGGCCGTATTCAAACTTGTCGCGGGAGAGATAGACATCCTGCCCCATGGAAGTCAGGGAGATCAGGCTGATCCTTAAGGCATCGGCGCCGAAATCATCAATGATCTCCAGCGGATCAATAACGTTTCCAAGTGATTTGGACATCTTCTTGCCGGTCTTGTCCCGCACGGTGCCATGAATATACACGTCTGAAAAAGGAATATCATTCATAAACTCCAGACCGGCCATAATCATTCTGGCCACCCAAAAAAATATAATCTCCTGCGCCGTCACCAATACTGATGTCGGATAAAAATACTTAAGCTCAGAATCAGCTTCGGGCCGCGGCCAGCCGAAGGTGGCGAACGGCCAGAGCCAGGATGAGAACCAGGTATCCAGCACGTCGTTATCCTGAACGATCTCCGCGGAACCGCAGACCGGACACTTCTCCGGCTTCTGCCGGGCCACTGTCACGCCGGCCTCTCCATCTTTACTCTGGCACCGCGGGCAATAATAAACCGGCAAACGATGCCCCCACCAGATCTGACGCGAGATACACCAATCCTGGATATTCTCCATCCAGTTCAGATAGACTTTTTCCCAGCGCTCGGGATGAAATTTGATCCGGCCGTCTTTAACCGCCGTCACAGCCGGGCCAGCCAGCGGCTTCATCCGCACGAACCATTGCTTGGACAGATACGGCTCAATCACAGTATTGCAACGATAGCAATGGCCGACAGCGTGATCATGGGAAACGATCTTTTCCAGAAGTCCCCGTTCCCGGAGAGCCTCGACCAGCGCCTCCCGCGCTTCAAACCGGTCCATGCCGGCGTAATCGCCCGCGTTCTCATTCATCCGGCCGTCGGGATGAAGGATATTAATAAACGGAAGATCATGCCGCCGGCCCATACCATAATCATTCGGATCATGGGCCGGAGTAACCTTTACCGCGCCGGTACCAAACTCAGGATCAACGAAGTCATCGGCAATAACCGGTATCAACCGATCCAGAAAAGGCAGGATTATTCTTTTACCAATAAATTTCTTATACCGTTCATCCCGGGGATTAACGGCAACAGCAGTATCTCCCAGCATGGTCTCCGGCCGGGTAGTGGCCACGGTCAAACTCCCGCTTCCATCTTCAAGTGGGTAACGGATATAATAGAGAAATCCGGAGCTGTCCTGATGCGGCGCCTCCTCATCCGAAAGAGCGGTCTGACAGCGCGGGCACCAGTTTATGATATAATTCCCCCGGTAGATAAGACCCTTCTGATGGAGGCGGATAAATACCTCCTGCACAGCTTCGCTGTACCCCTCGTCCATAGTAAATCGGGTGCGTTCCCAATCACAGGCACACCCCAGACGTTTCAGCTGACGGATAATGGTCGAGCCATGCTGCTCTTTCCAGAGCCAGACCTGTTCGAGAAACTTTTCCCGGCCCAGGTCCTGACGGCGCAACCCCTCACGCCCCAGCTTGCGCTCCACTACGTTCTGCGTCGCGATACCGGCATGGTCGGTTCCCGGCATCCAGAGCGTCTCCTCCCCGATCATCTTATGATAACGAACCAGGATATCCTGGATCGTGTCATTCAAGGCGTGCCCCATATGCAGAATACCGGTAACATTCGGAGGCGGGATAACAATAACAAAAGGCTTTCCCCCCGGATTTACCTTTGCGTGAAAAAAGCCTTTCTTTTCCCAGGAATCATATATCCGGCTTTCGTTATCCTGAAAGTCGTATTTTGTCGGAATCTCACTCATTAATCTTTTTTTCTTCTCTTTCCTGAAGCAGTTTATATTCAACACTGTCCACCAGTGCCTGCCAGCTGGCCTGGATAATGTTTTCCGATACTCCCAATGTCCACCAGGACCGTTTCTTATCCTGTGATTCGATAAACACCCGGACCTTGGCCGCGGTTCCGGCCTTACTGTCAATTACTCTGACCTTAAAATCAGAAAGATGCATGTCCCCCAGTTCAGGGTAAAAGTCCATCAGCGCCTTGCGCAGGGCATTGTCCAGAGCATTCACCGGGCCATCACCTTCACTGGCTGTATGCTCATCCACACCATTAACGTTTACCTTAATAGTCGCCTCGGAGATCAGCCTCCCATCCGAACGACGTTCAACGATTACCCGGAATCCTTCAAGATTGAAAAACTTGCGGTACCGACCCAGCGACTTTCTCAACACAAGCTCCAGGGATGCCCCGGCCGCTTCAAACTGATATCCGTCCAGCTCCATCCGCTGAACAAGCTGATGCAGTTTTTTCGTGTTTTTGCCGTCTTTCTCCAGCTGACAGGATATCTCTCCGGCCTTTTGCAGGATACCGGTCTTTCCGGCCAATTCGGAAGAAAGGAATTTACGCTTATTTCCCACGGTCTCCGGATCAATATGTTCATAGCTGCGCGGAGTCTTCAGCATCGCGTTGATATGGACGCCGGCTTTATGGGAAAAGGCCGAACTGCCGACATAGGGCTGGTTGTCCTGCTGTTTCATGTTGCTTACTTCGCTTACGTACCGCGACACTTCGGTAAGCTCGCGCAGTCGTTTCCCACAGGAACATTCGGAATTCAAGCGCAAAACCAGGGAAGGGATTATCGCGCACAGGTCGGCATTGCCACAGCGTTCGCCGTAACCGTTTATCGTACCCTGCACCTGAACACATCCGGCCTGAACCGCGGTCACGGAATTAGCCACCGCCATCCCATTATCATTGTGGGTATGGATTCCCAGTTTCGCTTTGGTTGTCTGTTGTTTGACTTCCGCGACTATCCGGCTTATATCCGAAGTCAGAGTGCCGCCGTTCGTATCGCACATGACGACCGTTTCCGCTCCGGCGGACAGCGCCGCTTCCAGCGTTTTTAAGGCATATTCGGCATTATCACGATACCCGTCAAAAAAATGTTCCGCGTCAAAAAATACCCGTTTTCCCCGCTTGCACAGATAACGCACAGTATCGGATATCATCTTCAGATTCTCATCCAGAGATACTTTAAGTACCTGATTGACGTGCAGATCCCAGCTTTTTCCAAAAATAGTTATGTACTCGGTGCCAGCATCGACCAGGGCGCGAACGATTGGATCCTTGGATGGGGTCCGGCCTTTGCGCCGCGTACTACCAAAGGCGACCAACCGGGAGGTCTTTAATTTCTCCACCTTGAGTTTATGAAAAAATTCAAGGTCCTTGGGATTCGAACCTGGCCAACCTCCCTCGATAAAATCCACCCCGAGGAAATCCAGTTTCCTGGCAATAAGCAACTTATCGCTGACCGAATAGGAAATGCCCTCAGTCTGGGCCCCATCCCGCAATGTAGTGTCATATATAAAAACCCGACTCATTTTTTCCTTTTCTTTCCCAGCCCGAAAGCATCATGCAGGGCCCGCACGGCGATCTGAGACTTTTTTTCTTCAATAACGCAGGAGATATTGATCTCGGAAGTCGAGATCATTTCGATATTGATCTTGTTCTTCGCGAGAACATCGAACATCTTCGCGGCCACCCCGAAATGACTTTTCATCCCCACGCCGGTGATTGAAACCTTAGCAATCTTTTCGTCACAGACAACACCTTCAGCCTTTACTTCCTTTACTATCTTTCCGGCGATTTTTAGCGTTTTGCTCAAATCATCCTTGGAGACTGTGAACGAAACATCAGTGGCGCGGGTCCGGCTGACGTTTTGAATGATCATATCCACGTTAATCGCGCCCTGGGAAAGGGTCCGGAAGATCCGGGCCGCTACACCGGGAACATCCGGTACATTGCAGATCGTTACCTTGGCCTCTTTTTTATTGCAGGTCACCCCGGAAATGACAACATCTTCCAACATCTCGGCAGCCTCCTTGGTGATAAAGGTTCCTTTTTTGTTGCTGAAACTGGAACGCACGTGGATCGGCACGTTGAATTTCTTGGCAAAAATAACCGAGCGCGCCTGCAGCACCTGGGATCCGACCGAGGCCATTTCCAGCATCTCATCATAACTGATATAATTGAGTTTTCTGGCGTTCGGGACAATACGGGGGTCAGCTGTATATACACCATCGACATCAGTGTTCATCTCACACACC
>JAGYOO010000270.1 GCA_018399295.1 Candidatus Omnitrophota bacterium
AACTTTTCGGCCAGGCGCTCGCCCGGTCCGATCGTATCTTCCACTCCGTAAACCAGCAAATGGCCGAAATCACTTGTCTCTACCTCTTCTCCGGTCATGATCCGGAAAATCTGCTGCACCCCGGCATCACCGCGCAATGAGTCCAGTTCCTCCTGGTTCCAGCGGTAATTATGATCCGTGATCACAATGCCCTGGATTCCCTTGTCCCGGACCCGCTTCACCAGATCAACTGCCGCGGCATGACTGCAGCCGGAATGTTCGGATGTATGCGCGTGCATTTCAATTAACATTCACGATCCTCGGATTTAAATATTCAATCTTTCTTAAAAACCCGTCATAAAACCAAGATAAAGAAATAATCCGGACAGCACCAGCGCGATCCAGGCCTCGGCTTTGAGTAAGACGTCATTGCGTTGAAAAATATTTATGATTTTAATCATCACGTCAGGAAAAGCAACCATTATAAATCCCTCGATAAACCCGATCCATCCGATCAGGGTTATCAGCACCGGCCATTCCCAGGCCCAGAAGTTATGCACGGCGATCAGGACATATCCGATCGCAAGGACCGCGATTCCGGAAAGGTACATCCTGGACGGAGAAACAGCGAACTCATCCATAAGGGCCCGGTAAAATCCGGGGTTTAAAATAAGTCCGAGCCCAGCGGCAAGATACACAAAACCCAACAGCTGAAAAATCTGAGAATCACTCATAAATCCTCCTTTTGGTCTGTCCCGGAACATCGCCATATCAATAGTAATCTTCTTAAGTGACGGGAGTCAAGAGACAATTGAGCTTATATCGCATTTTCTTTATTTAAGTCAGATTTAGGAGGATACAAGCAATCTTCCGCGGCCTGTTTATCTTATAAAATAAAAAAGGTTGTTCAAAATTATCAGTTAGATACGCAAAAGAATCGAGGCCTAAAATGCTGACACTGGAAAAACAGGTTGTTAAGCCGGAAATGTTCATCTCCCTTCCGGAGTATTGCAACACCCCGGACGGCATGACTCTGGACGAGGCGGGAAACATAATCCTTTCCTGTCCGAATCTGAATGTTCCCCGGTTCCCGGGAGTCCTGATGAAGATAACTCCGGATAACCGGCTTGAATTTCTGTACAATCTGCCGGCTCATCTGGAGACCAGGCGGGTCGCTCCCATGGATCTGGAATTCGGACCCGACGGTAATCTGTATATCTGTGATAATCAGTATTTTTACGACAAGAACCGGAAATCACGGCTTCTTCGGCTGGTAATGGACAATGGCCGCCCCGTTCGGGCGGAGGTATGCGTTCTCGGTTTTTTTCTGGCCAACGCCCCGGCCTGGAAGGAAAACGACATCTACATTACTGATTCATACTGGCAGATGCCGGGCGTAAAACGTTCCAGTGCTATTCTCCGCATATCTCTGGAAGAGATGCAAGACGGCCCGGTTGGACTCAGGCCCGGAGAAGATCCGCACGTGCTGGCTGATTTTTCTACTGAAGAAAACGAGTGGGGCGTGGATGCCGGGTGTGACGGGCTGGCCTTTGACAGTAAGGGCAATCTGTTTACCGGAATATTTGGAGATGGAAAGATGTACAAGATCACATTTACAACCGATGGTTCGGTGAGATCCAAGGAGGTATTCATGCGGGATAAAGTGGTTCAATGCATCGACGGGATCTACTGCGATAAACGCACGGATAACATCTTTGTCGCGGATTCAAAATCGAATTCGATCCATGTGGTGACCCCAAAAGCCGAGGTATTCACACTTTGGGAAAACGACGATACAACCGGTGAAGACGGCACTCTCGATCAACCCTGCGAACCGCTGATTCGCAAAGATAAGCTGATAATATCCAACTTCGACATGCCTTTTCCGGGATTTAAGAACTCCGGGTTCAGCGCTCCCTATACCCTGTCGATTATGGATATTCCGGAACAGTTCAGAAAACAGATCTAAGCATCGGATTCGCTATTACCGGACTTTTTCCGTCTTTTGATCCGTCCCGTGTTTTCGGGGATCAGGGAAATCGTATCGTCAAAGTCTGAAAGCAATTTGGTAATGCCCCGGGCGTTATACTCCTCAGCCGGTTCCAGTTTCAGCTGCAGACTGCAGTTGTCACAATCCCGGTGACAAAACTGGGGAACATAGGAGTCAGGTTCCTTATAAGTACATAAAGCCCCTTCATAATTACGAAGCACGACTTTATTTGTGGACCAGGAGATGATGTAATTGGGAGCTACCGGAATCTTTCCCCCGCCTCCGGGCGCGTCGATAACGTATTTCGGCACAGCCAGACCGCTGGTGTGGCCGATAAGATGTTCCATAATCTCAATGCCCTTGCCGATCGGTGTCCGAAAGTGTGAAATCCCCTCGGAGAGGTCACATTGATAGAGGTAGTAAGGCCGGACCCGGTTCTGGACCAGCTTATGCACGAGTTTTCTCATTATCCGGGGACAGTCATTCACTCCCGCAAGAAGCACGGAT
>JAGYOO010000271.1 GCA_018399295.1 Candidatus Omnitrophota bacterium
TGAAATTCTCAAAATAAATACAACAAGTCAGGACATCCCAAGGCAGGCAAAACTTGAGCTCCTTACTTCCTTCTCTCAAAATAAATAAAATCAATCAATATCACCGCCCCCAGAAGCAGGCAGCGCTGTTTTGGCGGGCAGTCGGAGGGGAACTCGATTCGAAAGTTGTCAGCATCGGTAAATCCTTCTTTTAATATACCGCTCCACTTTTTGCTTATCAATCCGGTCTTCACCCCCTTCTCCATGATCCGAAAGGTCCAGGGATGCAATAGAGGTCCTTCCAGTTCGCACAGAAGAGTACCTTCGGCGTCAAACAAACGCAACCGGCGGGTCAGCAGGGAAAATCTCTGCTTTATCCTTCCAAGGCAAGCACCCATCTCGTCAAATACTTCCGCTTCTGAAAGAAAAAACCGGAAGGGCCGGTTAACGCGAAGGAAGGAATTGCCCTGAATATCCATAAGTTCCATCCGGAAGGGACGAAGAGACTGCAGATACCAGCGCCACAAAGGATTTCCGCCGTCTTCTCTGGCAAGCCAAAGTTCTTTTCCCTTTTCGTCGGCCACTGTATAACGGTTTCTGCCTTCAAATCCCGTAAGGATCTCTCCCCATTCCTTTTTCTGCCGAACATAAAGCACCGGAATCCCTGCCAGTGTTTCCATAATTACTCCTTCTGAGATCGTAACTATATTTATTCTTCGCTGTCCGCTACTGTTATTTTCACTGGTTACTCAGGTCTTTCTTAAACCGCCAGGATTTCAAATCCCAACTGTCGCCGGTTATCGTAAACTCTTGAAATGAGGGCATGAAATCCGCATTCTGTTCCTCCCGCTTCCACTCGTGCATATAAAATTTGCGGACGCGGGCTGAATCCTTTAACTGGAATACAGGCAATGAGTCAGAAAACTCAGCCGGCAAATCCAACGCGGAAAATACGGTGGCCGGAATATCAGCCAGCGTAACCGGGGCACGGGAGATCTGAAGCTCTCCTTCCGCGTCAAACGGTTTTACCAGAACCAGGGGTATTCCTCTTGCCGGGGAAAAAGGCATTTTACTATCCAGCCCTGTTTCATTAACAAGGCCCCTGAGGCCATGATCGCCCACAAGAAAAATCATTGAATTATCATACAAACCTTTTTCCTTCAGGATATCGAAAAAAACTTTGGCGATTTTCAGATGGCCTTTGGCCGAGGATAAAAAAGCCGCCCGATCCTGAAGAAAACTCCGATCAGGAACATTTAATTCCTCATTCAGAAACAATGGCGGATGGATTCCCCGGAAATGGTAATGGACAAAAACCGGCTGCTCCGTGCACTTCATCCGATCCGCGGTTTCCTGGACAAATCCGGCGAAGTCATTACTCAAGGTTGCCTCCGGAAACAATCTTGGCAGAGCACTCCCGTACGGCAATTCAACCGATTCCCGAATCTTCGGCAGAGATTCCCCGGAGACTTCCAGCTTATACCTTGTAATTTTTTTTAACTGCCGCTGGATATTATCGAGGGAAAATATTCTTTTCAAAAACCAGGAACGATCGGAATAAATAAATTTCTTCAGAAAATGGGGAGAAACACGGAAAAGGCCCAGATCGGACAGCTGGATCAAATCAAAAAAGGCATCCCGCGATTGCCACGAGAAACAAGTGGGGATCGCTTGCGCCGAAGACTGATAATTAACTACCTCAATGTTTGATGCCAATTCCGGAAGCGGACAAAAAATTCCTCCCGGGAAAAGCGTAACCAAAAACCCGTTCTTTTTCAAAACCAGTGGAAGCGATGAATCTGAAAGATAGGCCTTGAGCGCGAACCGCAGCCTGGGCAAGGAGTTATCATAGTATTTGCCGGTAAGAAGTAGCGGTGTCACGAACGCGGTATGCGGATACCCGGACACGGCGTTACGAAAATAAGTAAATCCGGATAAAAAAGAAGCATACTCAGGTTCTTTATCAATAATCTCCTGGAACAAATCTCCCTGGAATTCGTCTAAAACGATTAATATTATATTTTTTTTCGATGAGAAAGTAGATCGGTTTTGACTATTGACACGAAACGGAGGCTCAAGGGGAGAGTTTGCGTGAGTCTTATAGAACCAGAAGTTCATGGCCAGGTATATGAGCTGAACCAGAACCAGAAACAGGGCGGTTTTTTTCGCGATTTGGTTAATAAACCGGCTTTTTATAACTGCCAGGGTAATAATTCCGCCCCAAACCGCCAGATCAATCACTCCCCGATAGGCAAACCTGTCCCACTCGATCCGGCTTCCATCGAATATCCCATAGTCCCAAACCAGAATATTAGCGTAAAACCAGATAGACAGTCCCAGCGCGAACAGAACAGCTGAAATCTTTCCCGGCTGACGAAACAAGATCAAAAGGCGGTTGAGCACCAGCGTCAGCAGCAGACAGACAAGCAGAGAATGAAAAAATAAAGACGCGAAAGTCGAGTAAAAACAGAAGTGT
>JAGYOO010000272.1 GCA_018399295.1 Candidatus Omnitrophota bacterium
GTCAAAGTTCCTGGAACAGCGCAAGGCGGAGATCGCGGAACGGATCAAAGATTATTATACCGGTCTGTTGCTGGAGGATGTGGCCTCCAGGCAGTGGGAGTTGGAGTCGCTGGTGCTTACGCTGTACGCGGAACGGGTACATGGTCTAAATTCCGCGTTCAAGCTGTCGCGGCTGGCCGGATATATCGATCAGTTCAACGAGCCCGGGTTCAAGGAGTTCTTCCTTAATACTATAAGCGTCGAAACCCGGCCGCACATCGGCCTTCTGAGTGCCGAGTCCGCGGCCAACTTCCTGTACCTGGTATACCGCTTTTATGATTCTCAGGACCTTATGCCTGGAATGGACCCGAAGATCTGTCTGCGTACCGAACGTATGCTCAAACCGGATGAGATGGCTGTGGTGGACGGCAGGCTCAGAGGCGAGCGGTTCTGGGGAAAACCGGACATGCTCAATGCTGCAGCCGCTGAAGATATAAGTAATTTCGCCCGGACCTACGGCATTGAGATCGGGATGGCCTTCCACGCGCCGGAAAGGGTAATTGAAGTCGACTTCCATACCGGCGAGGTGGCGCCTTCAGCAGTCGAGAAGAAGAGTTCCGAATTGGAATCCGTGCTCAAGGCGGCCCGGGAAAAGGAGCCGGTGGAACATTTCGCTGAACTCCAGTCGCCGGCTGAACTGCGCCAGAAGCAGGCAGCCGCCTTGTCCGGGTTCAAAGGCCTTGATCTGAACCGGGTCACGGTAAGAGGCCGGCTGGACAGGGAATTCACGGACAAGTTCTCCAGGGTGTTGGCCTCTATAAGCGGCGAATGCCTTATCGACGCGGACAGGAAGTTCATCTGGGAGAAGGGTGTTAATGACCAGGTGCATTTTATCGTCGATGACGAGGTCCTGACCGCGGTCATCGACAGCGAGCTGCTGAAGAAAATCTTCAATTCAAGTCATTCGGACGCGCTTAAGTTACTTGACAGTCTGGTTTCGAAACAGCAGTTTGCCGACGCGTCAGCGGTCCTCGCCCTGCTGCCGAGGACGAAACACCTGATAAACCGTCTGCCGGTCCTGGCCCGCTACCGGGTCGAGGTGATCCTGCCGGTACTGTCCCGGATTTTGGCCGACCGCTCGCATCTTATGAACTATGGCCGCGACGTGTTCGTGGCCTGGCCGGACAAGACCACTGAGTTCGAGTACCCGGCGAGCCTTAAAGAGGCCGGAACTTATACTCAGCAGGACGTTGCCCGTCTTAAGAAGATTATCGACGATGAAGGTAACAATTATATTTTGGAAGATCGGACCGAAGAGTCGTCCCTGGCCGCGTACGACTCGCTCGAGAAAAAGTTCAGGATCGACGAACGCCTGGCCGGACTGTTCGCCGAGTTCAGCGAGGACGATATCCGAATGCTCGTAAAGGACATCTTCCGTCAGGCGGACGCTTTTGAGGATTCCCTGAAGCAGGAAGAATTGGACACCTTGGCCGCCAGCTGTGAATACTTCCGGACTGATTATGCGGAGAAGGAGCGTTTCGAGGCCATGCTAAAGGAGATTAACGCGGAAGGTAAGTTCAGCGAAGCTTTGGATACTTTTGCCTATACGGCTTATCCAGTAAAACTTAGCGGTGAGGTTGGAGAAGAAGTCTCGGAGGAACAAGTTAAGGTATTTGAAGACTATCTTAAGGCCGCGTTAAAGGAGACCGGAATCGGATACAGAAGGATGACGGGGAAAGGTACGTATGTGGCCTACTACCGTCCTGAAGAGCAAGCGCTGGAGATCGACTACCGGCTGGCGGCAATAGCGCCGGACGCGAACGCTTCGGAAGAGGTTCGTCGCGCATTCCAAGTGTTTATAAATGATATGTTCAGCATTGCTAAAGGCTACGCTTCCGGAAAAGACAAGTGGACCGTATGGGAAGAAAATGCTGACGAAATGAAAAACCGTCCTGAGGACTACCTGGCTCTCATGGACGTGCTGAGTTCGGGGCAGTATAAGACCGTTCCCGGATGGGAATCGGCAGTTGGGTTGAGCGTGGAGAAGGACTATCGTACTCAGCTGCGGATAACCGTCTCCCTGGGCGGCCTGGAACGCCGTAACCCAAACCACCCCTATTTTGATCGGTTCAAGAACGCGAAAGTGGACGGCCATGAATTTCCGAAGACGGAGTGGTTGCTTGATCCGGATGCGGTTGAGGGAATCAAGGAAAACGCTCTGGCACCGTCGTACAAGACGGTTCAGGAGGTGGATAAGATATTAAGAGAGCAGAACAAGCGCCTGAAGGTGGCGGTGATCGGATCCCTGCACAAGGAGAAATCGCGGCTGAACCCGTACGACCCGGAGACCAACCCCAACGGCGAAGATGCCCTGAGGGAAAAGGTTGAACAGTTGCAGGACCTGTTCAAAGGATGCACCAACATCGACTGGGAGCTGGTGTTCGTGGCGCACGTGCGGTCACCGGACAACA
>JAGYOO010000273.1 GCA_018399295.1 Candidatus Omnitrophota bacterium
AGGGCGCTACCTGAAGTTCTAAAAAAGAAATACAACAATTCAGAAAATTCACTTTTGATCCGTTTATTCTCTGTACCTAGGAGATAAATTACTAATTTCTTTTTAAATTGGCATAAAATCATCTTATATGGTAAATTTTAATATCCTTTATGAATTCCATAAACTTGTCAAAAATATTTGCTAAATATGTTTGTCTGCTTCTGATCGGTGGACTGAGCGTCAGTGGGCCGTTACCCGAACCGGTTCTGGCCGCTTCCGCGCGATCGAACCTTTCTCCCCAGCTTTCTCTTGATGGGCTTCTCTCCGGATATGCCTTTTTAGAAGAACAGAATAATATCCCAATTTTGGCTGTTGCTGAACCGAATCAGACTCTTTCCGCGGAATTGGCATTGTTAAATGCCGGATTTTCGGAAATCGCCTTGAATCAGGGGAGCGAATCCGCTCGGGAGATTACTGTTAAGCAGGCGCTTTCAGACCCGGAACTTACCCGGATTGTCAGTGGCATAATCCGGGCCCAGGACAGGATGGAGAAAAGCGGGATAAGAATAAGGCCTGACTGGGCGCGCTCTTTTAAATATGAGTCACTGCGACAGGCGCTGAACCGGTTAAACAGCCATGACATATTCTTTCTCCAGATAGAATATGAGCTTTCAATGGAGTTTCTCCGGGCGCTGCAAAAGCATTTTGTCAAAGAATATGGTTTTTCCGAACCAGAGGCTGTTTATGCGGCCGGCCAGCTGGCTAAACTGCAAATGGCCGGAGGCCTGGGTAGTTTTAAGCCGGATCTGGTACAGGGATTTTACGATGTATTGAAGGAATTCTGGGGTGAGATCCAGGCCCGGGACAGTCTGCACGTGTTGGGGGTTCTGTATGCTTCTTCCATAAAGGGGGAAGGTCTTTTGGAGCTGGATCCAAAGCTGAAGGAGGCGGTCCGGAAAGTCGAGACCCGGAAATCCCGAAAAAAGGGCAGAGGCAGTCGGCATCAGGGGCTGGTGGGGGTAATGCTCGAGGCCCTTGATTACGTTACTACTTACCATGATATTTCTATTAAGATGAACGGGATCGACAGCGTGGATGTGACTGTCTATAAGAACCCCTTCTCCAAGTTACATGAATACTGGTTATACTGCCCTCAGGTATTTCACGAGGCTTATCCCGGAGGCGCGAATGATGAGTTTCGTGCCGTTCAGACTTATCTCTATCGCGAGGTATTTTTAAGGCTGTTGCTTGATCTCTCGGAAAAAGGGTTTGTGAGTAAAGACATTATAATTTCGACCAGTGAGACCAGTACGACCCTGGCTAATCCCCGAATCATTGATCAGGACCTGAGGCATTACCCGCGGGAACAACGGGCGATGTATAAGAAGATATTCGGTCTGCTGGATGAGGCTGATATTCTTGGGCATCATTATAACCATACGATTGTTCCGGCCGGGATGGGGCGTCCACCGGCCTGGAAGTTTGAAGATCTTAGGGTTGCGCCTGGATACGGGT
This sequence comes from Candidatus Omnitrophota bacterium, assembly GCA_018399295.1. Taxonomy (GTDB): domain Bacteria; phylum Omnitrophota; class Gorgyraeia; order B26-G9; family B26-G9; genus M55B170. The sequence continues at coordinate 1,495 of JAGYOO010000273.1, forward strand.
TTATCCGAGATAAGGCGCAGCTGGATCTGCGGTTGTTGTCCGGATTAGTCCATGATTTTATCACCGGGTGTTCGACCGAGCATACCGCTATCTGTGCCAATCATCCTGATATATTTCAGTCATTCTCTTATAAGATCCGGGAAGACGGGTTATTTGGAAACAGTGAAGGTTCGGATGTTAAACGCTGGCAGGGAGAACCGATACAGAAAATAATTGCCGAATTTCAATCGCGTTGTAAGGTGAAATCAGCGGAAGAATTGCTCGGAGCCCTGGAGGTCCGGCCAGAACTGAAACAGGAGTTTCTCCAGGCTATGAGCCGGGCTAAACAGCTCCAGAAAAAAATATTTATAACGGAACTGTTTAAAGGGACTTTTGGCGATCCGGAGATAACGCCGGAAGAGGTAAGGGCTATGGGAGTGGATCTTTTAAATCGGCCTTTTTTCACCTTTGTCCGGAGGTTTGTTTCCTATAAGTGTCCTGATTTTATTATTGATGTTCTTAGTAATCCGGCCTATCGTGAGAGGATTATCCGCAGTCAGGCGGTTATTTTTATCGGGGGGAGAAAATTCGATGATTTCCGGGATTCGCAGCAGCGCCGGCTGCGTGAGCTTATCCGGCAGGACCCGCGCCTTAAGGCTCATGTCTTTTTCCTGACCAATCATAACGTCCTGACGTCCGGAATTATTCAGCAGGGTACGGACTTTGGCGGAATGTTGTCCTGGGAGGGGATGGAGGCCGGCCCCACAAGCCCAAGTAACGCGGCCCTGAACTGGACCGCGGTGTTCAGCGTGCCGGATGGCGTGATGAAAGAGAGGGTGATTCCGGCAGAACGGGCTGAGGCCGGACAAATAATCCGAGGAACCGGATATCGTGTGGATTACGGCGACACTATTGCCTCTAATAACGTTTCCCGGATGCCGGACGCTGAATCTTT
>JAGYOO010000274.1 GCA_018399295.1 Candidatus Omnitrophota bacterium
CGCAGGCATACCCGCATACGCCATGTGGTTCTTGAAATCGACAGCGAACTTAGCGCCTAGAACATCAGTCGTACCGTTTACCAATGACCACGTGGTGCCATCATATTTGCTCCCGCAGCCCCGTACCGAGGATCAGCAGCCAGAGTACGGGCCGCATGATCGATCCCAGCAGCCTTACCCGGTCACGGAAATGCCGGGTCACATCCCGAATCCAGACCATTGCTACTGCATCCATGGATTAACGCCGCCTCCTTCGGGCAAAGATAGCCATGCCTGAACGTTCTTTTTCATCCGGGGTTTCGTCGCGGATATCGCGGCCGGTAACCTGAAGGAACACCTCATTAAGAGAAGACACTGAATATTTTTCCGTTAACGCCTGCGGCGCGGCCAGGTCGACGATCCGGCCATGATCGATGATCCCCACTCTGCCGCAGATCTCAGCCTCTTCCATATAATGGGTAGTAAGGAAGACGGTCACCCCTTCTTCACGGGAAAGTCTCTCTACATAATCCCAGATATGCTGTCTTGTCTGCGGATCCAGTCCGGTCGTCGGCTCATCCAGAAACAGGACCTCAGGCTTATGCATCAGTCCGCGGGCTATTTCCAGCCGGCGCTTCATCCCCCCGGAAAACGCGCGGACAATCGAATGTTTCCGGTTATACAGTCCCACCATCCGCAGAACTTCGTCAATTCTGGCTTTTCTCTGCTTTGCCGGCAGATGATAGATCATTCCGTGAAAATTAAGATTCTCATAAGCAGTCAGGCGTTCATCCAGGCTGGGATCCTGAAAAATGATCCCAATCGACTGCCTCACCTGATTTGGAGATTTTTTCACGTCGAATCCGTTCACTACCGCCCGGCCGGAAGTCGGCAGCATCAGGGTGCAGAGGATGTTTACAGTCGTGGTCTTTCCCGCGCCGTTAGGCCCGAGAAACCCGAATATCTCTCCCCGGTTTACCTCAAGCGAAATACCGTCAACCGCGGCAACAGCCCCGAATCTCTTTGTCAGGCCGACAACCTTTATCGCTGCTTTTTCCATTATCTTTTCTTATACCCGTATCTTTGTTGTCTAAGATTGGATTTTTGTGGAGAAGAAGGGATCGAATCCAGTCATCCGTGCTGCTGGTAACTACTGTCCTCCCATTCTTTAACGACAGGAACTATTGACGTTACCCAATATAGCATATTAAGAAAATTAAGGTCAAGATAAAGGCCTCATTAAATCTTTTCTCATCAGGATTTAACCTTTGCCAAAGAACCCTGCTCTTTTGGTAAAGATACCGTCATCGTCGTTCCCTGTCCGACTTTGCTGAAGACATCGATCTTCCCGTTATGCAATTCCACTATCCTGTGGCTGACTGCCAGCCCCAGACCAGTCCCGCTGGATTTTGTCGAAAAAAACGGCTCAAAGATCATCTTCAGGTTTTCCGGGGGAATGCCTTTTCCCGTGTCGCGGATCTTAACTATCACCGTGTTTTCCTCGCTCTCAACCGTCACCTCAACGGTTCCTGATTTGTTTTCTAAAGAATCAAAAGCATTATTGATGATATTCACAAAGACTTCTTTCAACTGCAAAACGTCCGCGTCGATCTTCCGGTTTTTTACTGGATCAAGTTTTTTAAGCAGCTGGACCCGGCAATCAGGATGCCGGGCCTGGGCGGTATCAATGCTTTCCTCCAAAATCGATGAAAGGTCTGTCGGTTCTAAGCGCGGTTTTTTCTGACGGCTGTAAAACAAAAGATCGTTGATGATCTGATCGCTCTCGGATATTTTTCTGTCGATGCTGTCAAGATGCCGCTCCAGCTTGAGTTCTGAAGGACACTTAGCGGCTTTTCTCTTAAGATTAGTTCCGGCCATGCGGATCGCGGCCAGCGGGTTGCGCAATTCATGCGCCACCACCGAGCCCAGCTGACCTATTTCGGAAAGCCGGCTGGCGCGGTCCAACTCTTCCTGGGCCTGGACCAGCTCCCGGCTGCGTTCACCTACCACTCGCTCGAATGTCTCCTTATCCCGGCGGAGGACTTCCTGAGCCTGTTTAATATCGTGAATGTCCGTGGCCGTACCATACCATTTCACAATCGCTCCGGTCTCGTCTCTTGCCGGCATTCCCCGGCTGAGATGCCAGCGGTAAACACCGTTTTTAAGCAGCACGCGATGCTCCACCTGATAAACCCCGCCTGATTCCAGGGCATTACGAAAAGCAGAGACCGTGCGTTCCCGGTCTTCTTCATGCAGCACCGGCCCCCACTCAAACCCTTTCTCCGTCCGTTCGATGCCCTGGTACTCCTTATACCGAACGTTGTAGTAGTCGACCCGGCCGTCCGGTTCGGCGGTCCAGACCAGCTGGGGCATGGCATCAGCCAGCTGGCGGAACCGGATCTCGCGGTCACGCAGCAAATCAAAAGCCTCATCTTTCTGGAC
>JAGYOO010000275.1 GCA_018399295.1 Candidatus Omnitrophota bacterium
TGTCCGGACCGAACAGCGGCGGTAAAGATGATAAGGGCGTCTGGGTAACCATCAACGGAATCAACTTCGGCGGCTCCCGTGGGAGTTCCTATGTGACAGTTGGTAACGGCGAGGCGGATAATTATCCGATATGGACCGACAGTAAGATCGTGTTTCAGCTCGGACCCCAGGCGTCGACCGGGGATATTGTTGTTACTACCGGAGAGGGGAATTCAAACGGCATTCCGTTTACGGTTCGGTCGGGCAACATCTATTTTGTCAACGCGGATGAAGATCATCGGGCCTCCGGATGGAGTGATTCCGGATCCGGTACCTTCGCGGATCCCTGGCGCAGTCCCCGGACTTACTATAATAATATGTCCGCCGGAGATACCTGCTACTTTCGGGCCGGCACTTATAACAAGATCTACGGAAACCAGTCCTGGCACCATAATGTTACCTTAGCTTCCGGAGCGCCCAACGGTGCTGTCAATAATGAGATCGCCTGGGTCGGCTATCCGGGGGAAACGGTGATCTTTGAGGCGGATTCAAGTTACTACGGAGTCACGGTTCAGGGTAATTTCGATCTTACTTATTCTAAGGATTATTATGTTGTAGCTAACTTTGAATTAAGGGCCCTGGGCGGACGTTCGGCGGTTTCTTCCGATGGAACCGGCAGCCGGATTATCAATAATATCTGTAAGCAGGATTCTACTTTCGCTTATGGAATTATCGGACCCAGTGTCGGAGACGGAACTAAGATCTACGGCAACACCCTTACCGGACAGGCCAGCGGAAATAAACTTGCGCATGCCCTGTACATGGGGTACGGCGCCAGTAATGTGGATTTCGGGTGGAACCATATTTACGGAAACAACGTGGGTGCCGGTCCGTTGATCTCCAATCATACCGACGGCGGTACTTATCAATTCTCTAATAATGTATTTCACGATAACATTATTGAGGGCAGCGGGTATACGCCCCGGGCCATTGGATTCGCGGAGCAGGCCTCCGGTTCTTCGGCTAAGATCTACAACAACGTGATCATTGATTGCGGTGGAGACGTCTCCTGGAACGAGTGTATTTATATCAATACCGGTTCGGTGGACATCTATAACAATTCTTTTTACAACATCCGCCGGGTTTCGGGCGGCTACGGCATAAGAGTGGGTACCGGGGATAGCGTTCGGATAAAGAATAATATCATCCATACCGTGAACAGCACTGGAGACGGCTATATTGAGGTTGAAAATCCAGGCGGTATGGATCTGCTGGAGATTTCAAATAACTGCTATTTCAACGATGGGAACGGACCGGCAATAGATTCGAACCCGCTGAATGCCGATCCGAAATATGTTGACCCGGCCGGCGGCAATTTTCGGCTGCTTGCGGACAGCGTTTGCATTGACGCCGGGCTTAATACTTCCGCGATTGTAACCAAAGACAAAGACGGGATCAGCCGGCCGCAGAACTCAGTTGTTGATATCGGAGCTTATGAGGCCGTCTCTTCCGAGCCGGATGTAATAGCGCCGGTGATCACCGGAACCGGAGTCGAAGCCGGAAGTTCTACCGCAATCATAACCTGGCAGACTGATGAGCCGGCCGACAGTCTGGTTGAGTACGGTATTTCCGGTTTCTACGGTCTGACGGCTCAGAATGCCACTCTGGTAACTGATCACAGTATCTCCATCGAAGGACTGGATGCCTCAACTACCTATCATTACCGGGTAAAAAGTACTGATTACCAGGGGAACCAGGCGGTCTCTGAAGACGCGGTATTTACGACTTCGGCACCGGATGTAACCGCTCCTGTCTTTTCCGGGGTTTCGGTTTCCGGGATCTCTTCAAATTCAGCAACCGTCAGCTGGACTACTGATGAGGGTGCGACCAGTCAGGTGGAATACGGCACTGACCTGTCTTACGGAAGTTCCAGCGTCGAGACCGGGGCATACGTTACGAGTCATTCAGTCCAGTTGAGTGGTCTGAGCATTAATACGACCTATCATTTTCGGGTAAAGGGTAGTGACGCGGCGGGAAACTCGGCAATGTCAAACGACATTTCTTTTGCTACTCTTAACAGCGCTGATTTCACTAATAGTGAGACTTTGAACCTGCGGGGTTCGACTCCGGAGGAAGGAACTGTTACACTGAACATTTCTGCTGATCCTTCAACCGTTGTCTCGGCTGAACTCCGGCTTAGTGTTTATGACGCGGCTGAGGCTGATGAAGGACAGATTTACGTGAATGATAATCATCTGGGCGCGCTGCCGACCGACGCGGCCTATGACGGTCAGACAGTGGATCTTGATCCCATTTCTCTGAATCCGGACTGGCTTGTTCAGGGTACCAATTCATTCCGGTTCACCCATGATTCTACTGCCGGGTATACTATCGAAAGTCTCTCTGTCCGGCTTTATTTTGAATC
>JAGYOO010000276.1 GCA_018399295.1 Candidatus Omnitrophota bacterium
CACTATCTGCATTACAGCAGATCGTTCGACTTGCATGCCTAATCCACGCCGCCAGCGTTCGTTCTGAGCCAGGATCAAACTCTCCAATAGAAAGTTTTTTCATGGCTTATGACAAGAGCTTGGCAAAAAACGTTTACAAAGAACAGAGTCAAAAAAACAGGACAGCCGTTTAAGGCGATGTCCTGAATAATGGATTCGTTCGTTATTTGAACTAATCGAGGTTATATAGGAGATTGTTCCTAATTACCCTCAGGCATCATCTATGTTACCCTATCCTGATCGCGTTGTCAAGCCCTTTCTTCGGGGCGCGTCCGCGTTCAGGCGGGTCGATTTATTTCAGTGTTGCTGATTTTACACAAATCGTTCTGACTTGTCAACCACTTTTTTTCGGGCTGCTGTCAGTTTCAGTGTTGCTGATTTTGCACACTTTATTCCGACTTGTCAAGTCCCGTTATTCGGCCGGATTACCGACCGGTTTACGGCAGCTTTTTCTGAATGTTTTTTTGACTTGTCAAGGTGCGAATATTAACGAGAAGATGAATATATCATTATTGCGAAAAGCTGTCAACACTTATTTGCGAAAAATCTTACTATTTTTCTTCGTCGATTTTCCTGGCACTGAATCCGAGAACCGCTTCGGCCACAACCTTATCTTCCACAACACCTTTCGCCGACATGATTCCCCCGGTCGAAAGCATCTTCTGGACGTCGATCTCCAGACGCAGCGCGTCTCCGGGAATCACCGGCGCCTTCCATTTTATCTCGGCCTTGGCGAAATAATACCTGACCTTGCTTTTTTTCACGTGTTTCGTGGTCGCGTACAGGACGATCGAAGCCTGGGCCATGGCCTCCAGGATAAGCACTCCGGGCATGACCGGCATCCCGGGAAAGTGGCCGATAAAGAAATGCTCGTTCATGGTCACATTTTTGACGGCCACGATCCTTTTGCCTTTTTGGAGTTCTACTATTTTATCTATCAGAAGGAACGGATATTCCTGCGGCAGTATTTCCTGAATCTCATTAATAGCAAGCAATTTATTTCCTCCCTTTCCGGTCAATGTCAACCGAGGCTGTTTTGAAAGATCCTTTGATCGCGTCAGTAAGTTCGTCCCTGTCGCAGGTCGCCACTCCCACCTTGCCGACAACGATTCCGGCGGCATAGTTGGAGATAACAGATGCCTCTTCAAATCCCGCTCCCGCGGCCAGGGCCAGCGTAAAGGTTCCGATAACCGTATCTCCGGCCCCGGAGACATCAAAGACTTCCTGGGCCATGGTGGGTATCTGACGGATTCTGCCGTTGCGTTCGAACAGGCACATACCGTTTTCTCCCAGCGTGATCAGCACGGCCTCAAGGTCGAGTTTGGTCAGCAGTTTTTTACCGGCGGCCTTGAGTGAATCCGCGTTATTAATGGTAATGCCCACGGCCTTGCCTGCCTCATGCTGATTCGGCGTGATGCAGGTCACCCCTCGGTAGTAGGAGAAATGATTCTCTTTCGGGTCCACGGTAACGATTACTCCGTGCTTGCGGCAGATGCTTACGACTTCCTTTATCAACGGCGGGGTTATAAGGCCCTTGCCGTAATCTTCGATGATAACGGCCTTAAGATCTTTAATGTTTTCCTTGAGGCTGTTCACGACCTTCTTCCGAGCCGCAACGTCGATCTCGCCCAGAACCTCGCGGTCTACGCGGACCACCTGCTGATGCCGCGCCACGATCCTGGTCTTTAACGACGTCCGCCGCACTGAATCCGAGACAATGCCGCAGGTATCCACTCTCATTTCCTCGAGCTGTGTCTCCAGCATCTTACCCCAGAAGTCCGCGCCAACGAGTCCGCAGATAACTGGATTCCCTCCCAGAGCGCTGATGGAACTGGCGACATTGGCCGCGCCGCCGGGCATGAATGACTCTCGATCGACCAGTACCACGGGCACCGGGGCCTCGGGCGATATCCGGGAAACATCTCCCCAGATATACTGATCCAGAATAAGGTCACCGATAACCATCACCTTTTTGCCGGGAAACCGGCTTATTGTCTTTATGAATTTACTTTCGTTCACATTACTTCTCCTGTAACAGAGACCGGTAAAGAAGCGGGATCATGATCTCATGGTGGCCGATGATGTAATAGCCGTGTCCCGACCCTTTTGTCGGCCGGCTGACTACGTTCTGCTGCGGACGGTAATGGCGAATCATGTCAAAACAGACTGAAGTAAAATTGTCGGCCCTGCAGCCTAGGTTACGCACCGCCGAAAGCGCCTTTAGAAACACCTCCGGCAGAATGACCGCGGAACCGATATTAAGCACAACGCCATCACTGATACTTGAAATCACATCGATAATCCGGCGGAAATCACGCAGGCTCGCCTGCCCCAGCGCGGCGCCGTCGCATTCAGGATGGATA
>JAGYOO010000277.1 GCA_018399295.1 Candidatus Omnitrophota bacterium
GCTGTCCATCGGCGGGACCGGAGTTATATCAGTGGTTGCTAATATCGTGCCGCAGGATACGGCCCGGCTGGTGGCGCTGTTCGAGCAGGGTGACATCATAAAGGCGCAGAATCTTCATTATAAGCTGCTGCCGCTGGTCCAGTCGATGTTTCTGGAGACTAATCCTGCCTGCGTGAAGGCGGCGATGGGCATGTTGAAGATGTGTGAGCCGGATGTACGGCTGCCGCTTACCGCTGTCAGTGACGAGACTCGTAGCCGGTTGAAACTGGCGCTTCAGAATTACGGGCTGCTGAAGGAAAAGAAGAGATGAACAGGATCGCGGTTAACGGAAGCTGCGGAAGGATGGGGAAAAGGATAACTGAACTGGCGTTCGCGGCCGCGGATCTGGAAGTAGCTGTTCTGATTGAACGAAGCGGGCATCCGGAGGCAATGGTAAAGATCGGGGGTTTTAGCATTACCGATGATCCGGAGGCGGTAAGAGAGGCTGATGTTATTATTGATTTTACCTGTCCTGAGGCTACTTTAGAGATGCTGAAAACGGCGGTGTGCTTCGGCACGCCGATGGTTATCGGGACTACGGGGTTTATACCGGAACAGGTTGAAAAGATAAAGGCCGCGGCAGAGAAGATCTGCGTGGTGTTTTCTCCGAATATGTCCGTGGGTGTCAATATCCTGTTTGATCTGGTGGGCGAGGCCGCGGAAAAGTTGAAGAATTATAAGGTTTCGATCCGGGAGACGCATCATGTGCAGAAGAAGGATGCTCCGAGCGGAACGGCTAAGCATCTGGCGGAGATAGTCGAGACCCGGAGCGGACAGCCGGTCCAGGATATCGATTCGGTGCGGACCGGGGATGTTATTGGTGATCATGAGGTAAGGTTCCAATGTGAACTGGATGAGATAGTGCTTTCCCATTCGGCCAAGACCCGGGATATATTGGCTGAAGGAGCGTTGGAAGCGGCCCGGTGGGTAATAGGAAAAAAACCGGGATTGTATGGGATGCGGGATGTGCTGGGTCTGAAATGACACCTGCTGAAAAATCTTAAAAACTTTCCACGTTGTTATCAAATCTAAGGAGACAGGTCAAGATGGAAGTTAAGACTTCAGATAATCTGAAAAAACTCCCTCCATATTTGTTTATGGAAATCGATAAGGCCAAGCGCAAGGCAAGGGAAGATGGCCGGGACCTAATCGATCTGGGGATCGGAGACCCGGATACTCCTACGCCGAAACCGATTATTCAGGCCCTGGCCAAGGCGGCGAAGGATCCGGCGAATCACCGGTACGCTTTGGACGCGGGGATGCCGCAATTGCGGCGAAAGATCGCGGACTGGTATGAAGACCGGTTCAAGGTGAAGCTGGATCCGGGTAATGAGATACTGCCTTTGCTGGGTTCAAAGGAAGGGTTGGCTCATATGGCCTTTGCCTTTCTTGACAAAGATGATGTTTCGCTGGTCCCGGACCCCGGGTATCCGGTATATAATAACGCTACTTTACTGGCTGGCGGCCGGCCAATGGCAATGCCTTTGCTGGAGAAGAACGGTTTTCTTCCGGATCTGGGGAAGATCCCGGCAATGGTTCTTAAAAAGGCGAAGCTGATGTTTCTGAATTATCCGAATAATCCTACTGCCGCCACGGCAGACCGTGGTTTTCTGAAAGAACTTCTTGCCTTCAGCCGCAAATACGGGATACTTGTTTGTTACGATATGGCTTATTCGGAGATGTGTTTTGACGGGTATGTGCCGGAGAGCCTGCTGCAGATCGGCGGTATGCGGGACAATGTAATTGAGTTTCATTCTTTTTCGAAAACGTTTAACATGACCGGCTGGAGGCTTGGATGGGCCTGCGGCGCGCCAAAGGCGCTCGCCGGTCTGGCCAAGATAAAGTCGAATATCGATTCCGGTATTTTTCAGGCGGTTCAATGGGCCGGCATCGAGGCCCTGGAACTGCATTCTGAGATATGTCCGCAGCTGAACCGGATGTATCAGCAGCGCCGGGATGTTCTGGTTGACGGGTTGCGGGAACTTGGTTGGAACGTAACTTCTCCAAAGGCGACTTTTTATGTCTGGACTAAGGTTCCCGCTGCAATCGGTTCAATCGAGTTCTGCGACCGGCTTCTTAAGAGAGCTGATATTGTTGCTACCCCTGGGTTAGGTTTTGGCAAGTACGGAGAGGGCTATGTACGATTCGCCCTGACTCAGGATAAGGTCCGGCTGGAGGAGGCTGTGCGGCGGATTTCTGAACGTCTATGATCCTGATCCGGCAGCGGGTTTACCTTGGTATCGGTTCCAATCAGGGAGTTTGCGAGGAAAATCTGAAAAAATGTCTGGAGTTTTTGGCCCGGGAACCGGGACTGCGGGTAGAGAGGATTTCTTCGGTGTATAAGACCAGTCCCGTGGGA
>JAGYOO010000278.1 GCA_018399295.1 Candidatus Omnitrophota bacterium
CCGCCGGGGGATCACAACCGAGGTGGTTACCAACGGATCGCTGATTACCGCGGATAAGGCCCGTCGGATCGCGGCCAGCGGGATCCGGAATATCGCGGTTTCCTTAGACGGCGCGACAGCAAAGACTCATGATTATGCGCGCCAGCCCGGCAGTTTTAAGGCCGCGCTCAACGCTTTGAAGCTGCTGCAAGAGGCAAAGCGGTTGTTGGGAGCCGGACCGCAGTTGTCCGTGTGGACGACGATTATGAAGGAAAATCTTTCCGAGCTTTCCGATGTCGCGAGGCTTTGCCGCAACATCGGGGTCGAGTGCCTGGTGTTTCATCCGGTGATCGTTGGTCAGGACGACATGCAGAATACCGTGGCCGACGCGCCGTTCTGGCTTCAACCGGAGCAGGGTCCGGAACTCGAGAGACAGATAGAAGAGCTTGATGCCTTCCGCCGCGAATACGGAGTGGTCGAGTTTCTGCATGATCCGCGTTTGTGGGGAAAGTATTTTAGCGGAAGTCTGAGCCGCGAACAATGGAAATGCAATCCATTCGTGTTTATCAATATCGGACCCGACGGCCATGTCCGCAGCTGTGGACAGGCGTTTGGGAGTTTGTACCAGCAGGGGCTGAATGCCTGTCTGGAAACTGAATCGGCGCGCAGGGCCAGACAGTTGATGAAACAGTGTCAAAAGCCCTGTCTGCAGACCTGCTGGGCGCGACCCGAGGCCGACTGTTTAAATACGCTCGTGAATAATCTCATCCAAAAGGTGCGGGAATCCGGCCAAAGCCGCGAGATCCGACGGGAAATTCTGGCAAAGGCCCTGGATCGGCTGGGGGAATATGAACAGCTTTTAAAGGTTGAAGATTAAAATGAGAAAACTGAAGGAAGTCATATTTTCCATCACCAACCGATGTAATCTGCGTTGTCGCATGTGCGGGATTCCGGATCAGCCGGGAGAGGAGCTGGAGACTGGTCTTTGGAAGCGGGCGATTGATTCCGCGGCCCGACTTAAGGCCCAGACTATTGTGTTCAGTGGCGGCGAACCACTGCTGCGGAAAGATCTGTTTACGCTTATACGGCACGCTCGCAGCCGGGGCTTAAATACCTGTGTTACCTCCAACGGCAGTCTGATTGACGCAACCGCGGCCGCGGAGCTGGCCCGGGCGGGCATTGGAGTGGTTAATATCTCTCTGGAGGGAACCGAGGGGACGCATGATTTTTTGCGGGGGGAAGGGACGTTTAAGAAAGCGCTGGCCGCTCTGGACCGTCTGCATGAGGCTGGGGTGGAAACCACGGTCGCGACAATGGTCTGCCGCTATAATTATTCGGATCTCCCGACAGTGGCTGAACTGGCGGCCGAACATAACGCCGGAACCGTGCGCTTTCAGCCGTTTAGTCGGATTTTTCTTAAGCCCGAGAGTGCCGGAGATGAGTTCTTTTTTTCTCAGGAACCGGAGGCGGGCATTATGGAAAAGACTTTGGAGATACTGCGGGACCGAGGGTTATGCACGAATCCAAAGGGCTATCTGGAACAGATTACCCGCTATCTGACCGGAGAAAAGACGTTTTTGAAAAAAGGCTGCAGCGCTCTCTGGACGAGTGCCTGTATTAACGCCGAAGGGAAGCTGTTTCCTTGCTGGGTGCTTACAAAGGAAAAGGATGTTATCGGAAGCATTGCCAGACAGGAATTCGATCGGATTTGGAACTCCCGGCGGCATGAGCAGGCAAGGCGGGCAATATCCGCAACCGGTTGCCCCGGTTGTATGTTGAGTTGTTATGACGAGATTTTCGGGCCGGATAAATCCGGGTTGACGTTTGCCCGCAAGGCGCGAAAGCTTTTTACCCCAACCGGATGGAATAAGCTGTTACGGGTAATCCGAAGAGTTTTTTTCCCGGTGTGGTCGAGGCTGGTTTTTTTCCGTTCTTATCAGGGCGGCTGGAAAAAGATAGCCAGAAGACTGCGCAATCGGTTTTCCCGCGCGCGAATCATTGGATCGGAGAAACCTTCGGACCGGGCCGGAATTGTGTTTGAGCAGATAGTGAAACTGCGACAGGAGATCGAACGGCTTAAATGAAGATAGATCTGTATATCCCCTGCCATAACGCGGAAAGGCATATTAATGCCGTGCTTCAGGCGGTGCTGGAGCAGCGGCTTAAGCCGGGAAAGGTCCTGGTGGTAGATGATGGGTCGACGGATGATTCTTTGCGCGAGATCCGGCGGTTTCCGGTCGATGTTATCCGGCATAATTGTTGCCGCGGCTTGGCCGCGGCCCGGAATACGGCGATCCGGAATTTAAATGGGGAGTATGTTGCCGCCTTGGATTCGGATTGCCGGCCGGAACCGGACTGGCTGGAAAGGCTGGCGCGGCGGATGAAGGAAAAACGGCTCGGGTGGATCGGAGAGGAT
>JAGYOO010000279.1 GCA_018399295.1 Candidatus Omnitrophota bacterium
CCTTGAATAGGGGTAAAACCGTGCAGGAACAGACCGCGAGAATAGTCCCGGAAACAGCCGCGACTCCATACGCCAGAAACTTGTTTGCCTTGGGTCCGAAATACTTCATTACCGCGGCCTTGCTAATAAACACCGAGACCGCTCCGGCGATAAAAAACGCCGGCACCAGGCACAGCAACACGTGTTCGCGGGAATACGCCCGGGTCAGGGCCAGGGCCTCGAACGCCGGTCCTTTAAACTGCAGCGACTCCAGCGGGAAATAATATACCCCTAAAAAAACCCCGAGCAATAGCAACAGCTTTTGCCATTCTTTCATTGCCCTACCTTCCTTCTTTACCGGCAGCAAAGCTTGCTCCGGTTCGCCTTTTGGGCCTTCTTCCGGTCCGACTCGACCACCGCGTCCCCGTCAGTCCAACTGCCGACATCTTCGATCAGCTTTCGCACGCGTTCATCAGTCAGCATCAGAAAATAGTTAGTCCAGAATCCATCCTGCTCTTTCCCGACTACTCCGGAATCAACCAGCTTCTTCAGATGCCGGGAAACACTCGGCTGGGTCACCTCTAAAACCGCCGCCAGCTCACATACACACATCTTTTTTCTTTTTAAAAGCAGGATAATCCGCAACCGGTTAAAATCCGCGAAAGCCTTTAACGCCCTTTCAATTTCTTTCAATAGTCTCCATCCTGTTCTCTGATAAGCCTTCAATCTATATAACAATTTGGTTATATAATACAGGTGCTGGCTCAGGATGTCAAGAGGATTAGATCAATCGGGGCGGGAAAAACTGGAAAAACAAAAAAGAGAGGATTTCAGAGAAACTTACACATAAAAAAGTTTTTAATCGCCTCCAGCTTAAAATTCATCACCAGGTTAAACTCCAATTGACTGGCGCACCAGCACCCGTCGCATTTAAAAGTTTCCACCTTTTCCACCGCGCCGCTGAATCCGCTCTGCAGGACATCGGCATAAGTGACATTTTCTGCCGGACACGCGCATAATCTGCCCTGATTATTAAGACGGAAAGTCAATTTGGCGGCAGAGCACCAGGCAAGAGGCGAAGGCTTTGGCCACTCATACAGATAACTCAGGCCGGAAAAAGAATTGAGAATAGTTTTAGCAAACTTTTTGCTCTTTTTGTATTGGATCAGTTTTTTTATCGAGGTTTTATGTTCCTCCGGACTAAGACAAACCGGATTTTTTCGACTATCTCTTAAAACTTCCAGCCGGGCCGGCTGAAAAAAGGTCTTTACCTTATACTTATCGCAGATATCCAGCACCTCATGGAGTGAAGAGTGATTAAACTTCGAGACAACCGTATTCAGATATATGGGCACTCTGTATTTAATTGCCGCCTGGAGACCCTGAATTGTTTTCCCGAAAGTTTCTCTCCCCCGAATATTCTCGGTTATTTCCCTGTCACCGTCGAGACTCAGCTGAATTATACTGGCGTTAGTAAGCTCTTTAATTCTTTCCTTGAGCAAAAAACCATTTGTCGCTAGCTTGATAAAAATATTTTTTCTCGCGGCAAAGTCTATCACCTGCCCGATATCGGAGCGCATTAACGGCTCCCCCCCGGTCAATGAGATAATCTTTGTCCCCGCTACGGCCATTTTCCTGATGACTTCCAAAACCTGTTTTGTGCTTAATTCCGGTTCTTCGACATTCCCGATACAATACAAACATTTACTGTTGCATCTTCTGGTTATTTCCCAGCTTACCATAAAGGGAATTCTCTGTTTCAGCAGCTTAACCCGCGAGTAAGCCTTCAGAAAAGAAGGAATTTTATCTTTTTTAAACCGGCTGTTTGTACTCACAATCTAACTGTCATCCGAAAATCATCACCTTTAGAAAATAATTTATTAGAGATTCTAACTCTCTTTCTGGTCCCAGCGCGCTTTAATATATCTTATCAGATAAAAAAAATTCAAACAAGCAGAACAACAAGGTGCTATGTGGACGTTCGCTGCGCTCAAGGGCTTAGCGCCCGTTATAGGTTGTAGGGTGTAGGCCCTAAAGGGCATCCAGCTGGGGGAATTTACAATACTGTAAATTCCACAGGAGCAACTACGAAAAAGCAAAATTTGATTAAAGGATTAGAAATTTTAAGCCGTGAAATCCTTTTTAGTAACTGTTAATGATGTTTTTTCTCTGTGGGCTCTGTGTTCTCTGTGGTTTAGTGTTTTTATTGAGCATCCTTAAGTGAAGCGCCCGTTTTTATCTTTTACTCATGAGCTGTGAGCTTATATTTTCATACATCCCGTGGCGCCTTAGGAAGCGCAGGAGCAGTCTTACGTTTCGGTTTTTCCGTGAAGTGCTCACCTAAGATCCCCTTCTAGGGGCTGGGGGTCTTACAGAAAATAACCAAAACGTTCGCTCCGAGCACTCC
>JAGYOO010000028.1 GCA_018399295.1 Candidatus Omnitrophota bacterium
TACCCCGCGCATAAGACCGCGGAGGCTACGGAATCGCTGTTCGCGCATAACTTTCTGCTGCACTTTGCCGCGGAGGGCGGAATTCCCGCCGCGATTCTGCTGTTTCTGTTCATCCTGCTGGTGACAATCCCATCGGCTCCGGATAAGGACTGGATGGCGGGTATTGAGGCCGGGTTCTGGGCGTTTCTCGTTCATAATCTTTTTGACTTTTCTTTTTCCCTGTTCCAGGCGTCATTTATCTGGTGGCTGTTTGCCGGAATGCTGGCCGGCAAAACGCTTTTAGCGGACCGGCCGCGTTTTGTTGTATTTAAGATCTTTTTTTCTCTGCTTTCACTGACAGCCGCGGCTGGATTGTTATTTCTGGCTCTGGCTCAGAAGAATTTTAGACAGGCGGAACAGTATCTGGCCGCCGGGAAATTTGAACCTGCGGCGCGGGCCGCGGACTTGGCCTTACGGTTCTGGCCTTTAGATGACCGGGTTCATCTGCTGCTGGCCCGGATCGAGAGAGTAAGAAATCCTGGGCTTTCTTTGTCTGCTCTGGAAAGCTTTCTTAAGTCTATCAGTCTTAATCCTTATTATTCCTATAATTATTTTTATCTTGGCACTTACCTTCTGGAAAAGAAGAGGCCGTCCGCCGCGCTTCCTTATTTAAGGGAGGCAGTCCGGCTTTATCCGTCAAAAGAACGTTTTTCCTCTATTCTCCCTGAAGAATTTCTTCCTTGAAGCATACCTAAAGGCACAATATCTTGTGGGCCGGCCTGATATATTACCCCTTGCCATAGTAGCAATTAAAATCGATAAAAAAAGTTATTTTTTTCTATTGACACTGTCTTCTACTTAAAGTATAGTTGAAAGTGGTTAAAAGTGGAGGAAAGTGGAGTAAATGTTCTACGGCGAATTCGAACATAGTATTGATACCAAAAGCCGTGCTATCATTCCGGCGAAGTTCCGGGAGGCGGTCAAAGATAATTTTATCGATAAATTCTTTTTGACCCGCGGTCTTGATGGGTGTCTGTTTCTGTTCACGGAAGAGGAATGGCGAAAACAGGAACAAAAGTTCAAGTCCATGCCGTTTACGCATCAGGAGGCAAGAAAATTTAACCGTCTGTATTTTTCCGGCGCCTGTGAAGTGGTCTGTGACGGGCAGGGGAGAATACTCATCCCGCAGTACCTGAAAGAATTTGCCGGAGTGGAAAAAGATATTGTGTTTGTCGGAGTTTCCAACCGGATTGAAATCTGGAGTAAACTCCGCTGGAAGGAATTTTATGAGACTTCTCGAGAAACCTTTGAAGAGACCGCCGAAAGACTCATGGATGTTCAGTGACGGCGAAGGATCGCCGGGCCGACACACCCCTGTTATGCTTGAGGAAGTGCTTGCGTATCTTCAACCTTCGCCAGGGAAGGTAATAGTTGATGGTACGGTGGGGGAGGGGGGGCATAGTGAAGGCATCTTGGGAAAGATAACGCCGGACGGCTATCTCATCGGCATAGATCAGGATGATGATGCCCTGAGAGTGAGCCGCCGGCGTCTTTCTCATTTCGGTGAGGCCTTTACCCTGGTGCAGGGGAACTTTCGCGATATTGAGCGGATTGTCGTGGGCGCGGGTTTCGAACGGGTAAACGGGATAGTTCTGGATCTGGGTGTCTCCCGAATGCAGCTTACCACGCCTGAACGGGGGTTCAGCTTCCGGGAAGAAGGGCCTTTGAATATGCGGATGGACAAGCGGGGCCAGATCACCGCTTTTGACCTGGTTAATAATCTTTCTGAAGAGGAGCTTGCCAATCTGATCTATCGCTATGGGGAAGAACGTTACAGCCGCCGGATCGCCCGGCAAATAATTCGGGAGAGGCAGCAGAGCCCGGTAACTACCACCTCCCGACTTGCCGAAGTGGTAAGCCTGGCGTTTCCGCCCCGGGAAAGATACCGCAGGATGCATCCGGCTACGCGTACATTCATGGCCCTGCGGATTGCCGTGAATCGAGAGCTGGAGGTTTTGCCGGATGCCCTCGACGGAGCGGTCAGTCTGCTGGAAGCCAAAGGCCGTCTTTGCGTGATTACCTTTCACTCACTTGAGGACCGGATTGTTAAACACCGGTTCAAGGAGTTTGCTCAGGAAAAAAGAGTAAATATTCTTACGAAAAAGCCTCTGCGGCCGTCACCCGCGGAAGTCGACTCGAACCCGCCCAGCCGAAGCGCGAAGCTGCGGGTTGTTGAAAAAATATGACAGGTTTACGAAAGGTCGAGGCATGAATCTTAAAAGTGTATTCTGCTGCGTAACCTTCATGACCTTCTTATGTATCGGCTATGTCAGTCAGCAGACGGCCATCGTGAAACTTAGTTATGAATTGAGGATCCGGGAGAACCGGTTCAATGAGATAATTGACCATAACCGGGTATTGGTATACAATAATAGCAGTTTAAAGGCCCCGCGGTATCTGGCCGGGAAACTCGAACAGAATTCCCGCCAGTTGTGCCTGCCGGATATGGATTCAGTAGCAAAAGTCAAACTTGTCCGGCGGTTGGATGTTCAACCGGTAAAATCTTCTTTCAACCGTCTGAAACAGAATCTGCTGGATGTGTTTATTCCTAAGGCGCAGGCGGCTCTGGATAAAGACAAGTAGTCCTTTTCCCCCGGCTGAAATCGCTTAATTATTCGACAACCATCACCAATAATTTAATTAATGTGGATAAAAGGGCGCAAAAAGTCCGCCTTTCGCTAGTCTTTATAGTCTTCCTGGTTTTTCTGTCCGCCGTTCTTGTCCGTTTGTTCTATGTTCAGGTGCTTAACAACGATAAGTACGCCCGTCTTGCCGAAGCCCAGCATTTGTCGACATTTATTCTTAAACCGCAACGTGGCTGGATCTACGATCGCAATAAGCGTGTTCTCGCGATGAGCCTGAAGGTTTCATCGGTCTACGCTGTCCCCCGTGATATCCCTGAAGATGACAAGCAAAGAATCGCCGTTGAGCTTTCCCGTGTGCTTGGTCTTGAATCTGAATTTATTTTGACCCGGTTGTCGAAGGATAAGGCCTTTGTCTGGATCAAACGAAGGATAAGCGAAGAAGAGCACCGCGAATTGCGGGAGTTAAAGCTGCGGGGAGTCGGGTTTATTAAAGAAAACAAACGCCATTATCCGAATCAGGAGCTTGCCGCGCATATTATCGGGTTCGCGGGTGTTGATGAACAGGGACTCGAAGGACTGGAACTTTTTTCGCAGGAATACCTTAAGGGCGTTCCCGGCCGGCGGGCCTTGCTGCGGGATGCCAAGCAGCGGGTTTTGCCGGGGTTTGAATATGACTTTGTGCCGCCGGTCGATGGACATGACTTGATTCTTACTATTGATCAGACTATTCAGCACTATGTTGAGCGGGAACTGAGTCTGGCTTTTTCAAAAAATAACGCTGAGGGCGGATCCATAGTGGTGATGGATCCGTTTACCGGCGAGATCTTCGCTCTTGCGAACCGTCCGGGCTTTGATCCGAATAGATTTGCCGAAGCTGAAAGCTCGCAACGAAGGAACCGGGCGGTAACTGATTATTTTGAGCCGGGTTCTACTTTTAAGATCATTACCGCAAGTGCTGCCTTGAATGAAGGCCGGGTAAAGCTTGGCGAGATATTCGACTGTGAGAATGGGGCATACCGGGTCGGCGGACACACGCTGCATGATCACCGGCCTCACGGAAAGATGACCTTTGTCGAAATAATCGAAAAATCAAGTAACATCGGGACCGTAAAAGTGGCGCAGAAGCTGGGTGAGGAACTTTTATACCGTTATATACGGCGGTTCGGATTCGGGACGCGGACCGGTATCGATCTTCCGGGTGAGGTTGGAGGATTTATCCGTCCGGTCTCTCAATGGTCCCGGACCTCGATAACCGCTCTACCCATGGGTCACGAGATAACTGTTACAGTAGTCCAGATGGCCCGGGCCATGGCGGCAATTGCTAACGGCGGATACCTGGTCCAGCCGTACGTGGTCAGCCGGGTAGTGGATAAGCAGGGAGAACTGATCGAAGACAAATCACCGCAAGTTAGGGAGAGGATTATTGAAGCGGAGACCGCGCTAAAGATGAAAGGGATCCTTAAAGGGGTCGTTGAAAAAGGTACCGGAAGGAACGCGG
This sequence comes from Candidatus Omnitrophota bacterium, assembly GCA_018399295.1. Lineage (GTDB taxonomy): Bacteria > Omnitrophota > Gorgyraeia > B26-G9 > B26-G9 > M55B170. The sequence goes on from JAGYOO010000028.1 coordinate 4,123, forward strand.
CTCCCAAAGGTTATACCGCTGCTGGTAAAACCGGTACCGCCCAGAAGATTAGTCCGGAGGGGGGCTATTCTCACAGCGAATTCGTGGCCTCGTTTATCGGGTTTACTCCGGTTGAGAATCCCAGATTTGTTATTGCCGTGGTCTTTGATAACCCGCGACCGTCCTATTACGGCGGAACAGTCTGCGCGCCGGTATTTAAAAATATCGCGGAGAATATTCTTCGGTACGCTGAGGTCCCGGAAGAGGAAGTTCAGATTGTACCGGCCTTGCCAAAGGAGATTGAGGATTAAAAACTGTGAAAATAAAAGATCTCATTGAGCTGGTCGGTGGAACGCTGAGCGGGCCGCGGGCGGAAGACACGATTAGCGGACTGACGCTGGATTCCCGACAGGTCGAACCGGGTTACTGCTTTATCGCTCTGCCGGGCGCGTTGCTTGACGGCCGGGATTATGTCCGGCAGGCGGTTGAAAACGGAGCCGTTTTAATTCTGCACGATGACAGGTATCCCTTGTCCGGGCCGCTTTGCGGACCGGTTGTTGCCGCGGTATCTGATCTGCGGAAAAGGTTAGCATGTCTGGCCGCGGGATTTTACGGTCTTCCGGAAAAAGTTTTTAAGTTGATCGGAGTTACCGGGACTAACGGCAAGACCACCGTATCCTGGCTGCTGGAAAGACTATTGTCCGGACCCGCTTCGTGCGGTCTGATCGGTACAATCGCGCACCGGGTCGGAGAAAAAAGGTATGCCGCAAGAAATACTACTCCCGACCTGCTCAGTCTGTACCGGATGCTGGCGGAGATGCGGGAGGCCGGCCTGTCCCGGGCGGTGATGGAAGTATCCTCGCATGCCCTTGATCAGGGGCGGGTGGAGGGGCTGGAATTTCAGACAGCCGTGTTTACCAATCTTACCAGGGATCACCTTGACTATCACAAGACAATGGAGAATTACTTTCAGGTTAAGTCCCGCCTGTTTTCCGGATTAAAGGAAGAGAACACGGCGGTATTGAATTATGATGATCCCTACGGCAGGGATCTTGGCCGGTTGACTCCGGCCCGCGTTTTTTCTTACGCTATCGCTGATCCTGAAGCTGATTATCGGGCCGAAGACATCCGGATAAACGCCGACGGCACCGGATTCAACCTGATCTATCCCAATGGAGCCCTTGGCCTGTTCAGTCCGCTTGTAGGCCGGCATAATGTCTACAACCTTCTGGCCGCCTGCGCGGCCGCGAGCGCGGCTGGGATTCCTTTGGAAGAGGTTTCCGGAAGAATCGCCGGATTGCCCCAGGTGCCCGGCCGGATGGAACGGTTTGACCTGGCCCGGGATGTCCGGGTTTTTGTCGACTATGCCCATACTCCGGATGCCTTGGCTAACGTTCTTTCCGCTCTGCGGCAATTGAATCCCCAACGGCTGCATGTGGTCTTTGGCTGCGGAGGAGACAGGGACCGGGGTAAGCGCCCCCGCATGGGTGATGTTGCGGCAGGCCTGGCTGATACCGTGACCCTGACCAGTGATAATCCGAGGAATGAAGATCCCGGGGAAATATTAAACGAGATCGTTTCCGGGTTTTCCGCGGGTTTTACCGGCTACCGGATTATCGAAGACCGGGAGTCGGCAATCCGGACGGCATGCGAGCAGGCCGGACCGGGGGATTTTGTTCTGGTCGCGGGTAAAGGCCATGAGAATTACCAGATATTCCGGGACCGGACCGTCCGGTTTGACGACCGGGAGATAGTGAAAAATCTGAGGCGCGGATGTTCGAACTGAGAGAATTGATCCAGTGTTGTTCCGGCCGCCTGTCCGGCCCCCCGGATGATCCCGTTTTGCGGCTGAAGGGGATTGGCATTGATTCCCGTCTGCCGCTGACCGGTCAGGCCTTTCTCTGTATCCAGGGTGATCGATTTGACGGACATGATTTTGTCGAACAGGCAGTGGCCAACGGCGCCGCGCTCCTGATAGTGCAGGAAGACCGGATGGCCCAGGGTGGTTTCTTACCAAAGAAATGTCCGTGTTTGATCGTAAAAGACTCGATAAAGGCTCTGGCTGATATTGCCGCCTTTCATCGCCGCCGGTTCGGCATTCCCGTGATCGCGGTAACCGGGTCAAACGGCAAGACGACCACCAAGGAGATGATCGCGCATATTCTCTCAGCAAAAATGCGGGTCCTTAAAAGCCGGGCCTCTTTTAATAATCAGATCGGCGTTCCGCTGACCTTGCTGAAACTGGAATCGGATCATCAGGCGGCAGTTCTGGAACTGGGCATGAATCATGCCGGAGAACTTACCCGGTTGGCCGGGTTCTCGCGGCCGACCGCGGGGGTGATTACGAATGCCGGTTCGGCCCATCTTGAGTTTTTTTCCGGAACCGAAGAAATAATCGCGGCCAAGTGTGAGCTGATCGCGGCCTTGGCATTAGGTTCGCTCGCCATAATCAACGCTGACCAGGAAGACCTGTGGGATATGGCGGGCTCATTTTCTGTAACCCGGCAAGGGTTTGGATTGGAAAACGACTGCGAATGGCGGGGTGAACTCCTTGCCGAAGGTAACGGGCGGGCGTGGTTCCGGGTAAAGGGGGTAGAGTGCCGACCTGAGTTTCCCGGGGTCCATAATGTCTATAATTGCCTGGCCGCTCTGGCCGTCTGCGTGGAACAGTTCGGCATCGATCTGCGCGAGGCCTGCGCGAGCCTGGAAGAGTTCAGTTTGCCGGATCTGCGGATGCAGGTGAGAGAGGCCCGGGGGATAAGAATGATCGCGGACTGCTACAACGCTAACCCCGCCTCCATGCGCGCGGCGATCCAGACTCTTAGCCGGATGACGGTCACAGGAAGAAAAATACTGGTAGCCGCGGATATGCTGGAATTGGGCCGGTTCAGCCGCAGGGCGCACGAAGAAACGGGACGGACGGCCGCAGAGGCAGTGGACGTGCTGGTTGCTTTGGGCGGAATGGCCGGGTTTACCTGCGCCGCGGCCCTGCGGGCGGGGATGGACAAGGCCGCGATCTTTGCCTGTCAGGATCAGGCAGACGCGGAAAGGCTGCTCTTTGGAATGCTGCGGGAAGGCGATACCGTGCTGTTTAAAGGATCAAGGGGGACGCGTCTGGAGGAACTTGTCGGAAAGTTGACTGATAACGGAAAAACAGCCAGGGACGGGTAGAATGATATATCATTTTCTGTATCCTTTAAGGGAATTATTTTTCGGATTTAATGTTGTCCGGTATATAACCTTCCGCGCCGGAGCGGCCAGCGTGACTGCCTTTCTGTTAAGCGCGCTGCTCGGCCCGATAGTGATTCGTTGGCTGAAGGCGCTTAAGATCGGAGAGTCTGTGCGCAGGGGGGAAGGGTGCGACATCCTGTTTGAACACCATAAACACAAGGACGGAACCCCGACCATGGGCGGTCTTTTGATCCTGTCCGCGATCCTGATCAGTATCCTGCTCTGGGCCGATTTGAGTAACCGCTATGTCTGGATCGCTCTGCTGAGCACGCTGTGGCTGGGCGCCGTGGGTTTTATCGATGATTATCTGAAACTTTCCAAACGCGGCAAGGGGCGGGGAATGACGGCGATGGTTAAGCTGGGCGGCCAGCTTATTCTCGGACTGGCCGTAGGCTATCTGCTGTTTACTGATCCGAATATCGGGGACAGACTGGATGTGCCGTTTCTGAAAAACATGGGAGTGCATCTGGGCGCGGCGTATATTCTGTTTGCCGCGGTGGTTATCATGGGTTCATCCAATGCCGTGAATCTTACCGACGGACTTGACGGGCTGGCTATCGGTTGCACCGCGATCGTAGCCATTACTTACAGCGGGCTCAGCTATCTGTCCGGCCACTCGCAGTTCAGTCAATACCTGCAGCTGATATACATTCCTCAGGCTGGAGAACTTACTGTTTTCTGCGCCGCGGTCTTTGGAGCCGGACTGGGGTTTCTCTGGCATAATTGTCACCCGGCTGACGTGTTTATGGGGGATACGGGCGCGCTGGCTTTAGGCGGCGCGCTGGGAACAGTAGCGGTTATCATCAAAAAAGAACTTCTCCTGCTGTTAGTGGGAGGCATATTCGTGGCTGAGGCGGTGTCGGTTATAATTCAGGTGGGGTCCTTTAAATTAAGAAAAAAGAGAGTTTTTCTCATGGCCCCGCTGCACCATCATTTTCAGTTAAAGGGCTGGGCGGAGTCGAAAGTGATATTCAGATTCCTGATTATCGCGATCATTCTGGCCCTGCTCAGCCTTACTACGCTTAAACTTCGATAGACAAACAGGGAAAGGATTCCTGGATATGGAGAGATTTTCCGGGCGCAAGATATTCGTGGCCGGTCTGGCCCGTTCGGGAGAGGCCGCGGCCCGGCTCGCGGTTTCCCGGGGGGCGAGGGTATTGGCAGCGGATTCTTCCGACTCCGATGAAACCCGCATCCGCGTTCGCCGGCTGGGAAAGCTTGGTATTGACGCGAGAAGCGGTTCGCACGGTTGTGAACTGCTTTCGCAAGCCGAACTTGTTGTAACCAGCCCCGGATTAAAAGACTCTGCCCCGGTATTGAAAGAGGCGAAGCGCCGGGGTATCCCCGTAATCAGTGAGATTGAGCTGGCCTGGCGCTTCTGCGCGTGTCCGGTGATCGCGGTCACCGGTACTAACGGCAAGAGCACGGTGACCACGCTTATCGGGGATATGCTTCAACAGGCCGGACGGCGGGCGGTTACCTGCGGGAATATCGGGAACTCGTTCAGCGCCGAGATGCTGGCGCGACCGGATGCCGAAATATTCGTAGTCGAAGTGAGTTCTTTCCAACTGCTCCGCGTCGACCGGTTCCGGCCGGCCGTAGCCGTTGTCCTCAATCTCACCCGCAATCATCTTGACTATCACCGGACCATGCTCGCTTACACCAGGGCCAAGTTCCGGATCTTTGCTCGGCAGCGGGCAACCGACTGGGCCGTCGTAAACATCGCCGATGCCCGTCTTCGAAGAAAAGCGGGACAGATTTTCGCGCGCCGGCTCGTTTATGCCCTGGATAAGAGCGCGATAAACCGCAGCGACTTTCACGCGGCCGCCTGGCTGGAGAACGGCATGATCATGCTCCATAACGGAAAGTCCGCTGTTCCGGTTATTGACGCGGGAAAGATCAGATTAAAAGGCCGGCATAACCTGGAAAACATCATGGCCGCGGTCCTTGCCGTTCGGTCTCAGGGGGTCGATCCGGCTGCCAGCGCGGCAACCGCTGCCGCCTTTTGCGGACTGGAACACCGTTGTGAAAGTGTCGGCCGATTCAGACAGGTGGAGTATGTTAATGATTCGAAGTCAACAACGGTTGACGCGACGATTCGGGCCCTTGCCGGGTTTCCGGATAAGAGTGTGATCCTGATCTGCGGCGGACGCGACAAAGGTAATGACTATTCAAGCTGTGAGGAACCGGTCAGGCGAAAGGTCAGGGGACTGATCCTGATCGGTGAGGCGGCCGATAGGATTCAGAAGTGTCTGGCGCATGAAACAGCTTTTTGCCGCAAAAGTCCCAGTCTGGAGGCGGCAGTAAAACAGGCGGCTGATCGGGCGCGCGTCGGAGACACTGTATTGTTTTCACCAATGTGCGCTAGCTTCGATATGTTCACTGATTTTGAACAGCGCGGTAAAATGTTCAAAAAACTGGTGAAAAGGATTGTGAAACAATGAATGATCTCCGGCAAACGCGTGTAAATCTGGCAGGACTTACTTTGGTTCTTTTAGCCATAGGCAGCGTAATGATCTACAGCGCCAGCGCGGTTTATGCCCTGGAGAACCTGGGCGAGGCGTCTTATTATCTTAAACGTCATTTGCTGTACATGCTGATTGGGTTTGGAACTGCTTTTTTTATGATGAGTTTCGATTACAGCCGCTTGCGCAAGATGGCCAAACCTTTGCTGCTGTTTTCGGTTGTTATGCTGGTGCTGCT
>JAGYOO010000280.1 GCA_018399295.1 Candidatus Omnitrophota bacterium
TCTTCCTGAATCTGCTGTTATTCCTGGCGAAACTTATTTCCGGATTGCTCAGCGCGAGCATCAGCGTTATTGCCGACGCGGTGCATTCGGCCTCGGATATGGTCAGCTCCGGGGTTATTATCTGGGGATTGGCTGTCTCCCGCCGTCCGGCGGATAAAGAGCATCCTTTTGGTCACGGTCGAATGGAGGACATCGCCGCTCTTATCGTATCAGTGCTTATAAGCGTGGCCGGACTGGAGATCTTGCTGGCGGCGGGCCGGCGTTTTTTTTCACCAGCCCCGATAAGAGAGGCCTGGCCCGTGCTTCTGGTGCTGGTCCTGTCGTTGTTTCTGAAGGAGTTTGTGACCAGATTTTCCCTGTACCTGTTTAAGATATCCGGTTCCTTAGTACTGAAAGCTGACGCCTGGCATCACCGCAGCGATGTAGTATCCACAGTGGTGGTTATTGCCGCGGTGACGGGATCGGCCCGGGGTATATACCGGTTCGACTCCCTGTTCGGAGGACTGGTCGCCTTGTTTATAATTATTACCTCGATCAAGCTGATCCGGGAATCAATAACCCATCTTCTGGGAGAGGGGATCGATTCGGAGCTGAAAAAAAAGATCGAGACCCTGGCCTTATCGGTTCCCGGGGTGGAAGATGTGTATGATGTGACCGCGCATGATTATGGGGCCGCGCACAAGGCTATTTCTCTGCGGGCCCGGGTCTCTTTTGGGCTGGATCCGGTTCGGGCCCATGAAATAGCGACCCGCGTCGAGACTCTTATTGCCCGGGAGATCCCTTCCAGTCCGATCGTGCATATTGATATAAAGCGCCGCACCCGGAAAGAAAAAAAACACATTGATCGTGAGCTTGACTATGTCTTTTCCCTTTATCCGGAGGTCCTCGGGTTTCATGCCGGCCGGATCGAGACGGCCGGAGGCAGCGACCGGTTTTCCGTGCACGCGGTTATTCCGGCGAAAATGCCGATCCAGCAGGCCCATGAACTTGAGCACAGGCTGAATAATGCCCTGGCGGAGCGGTTTCCCGGATACCGGGTGGATATCCATATGGAGCCGTGTTCGCAGCGCTGCGAACAGTGCCTGCGGAAATGCCCGGAGGCTGTCAGATGAGTGAACATCGTTCCGGTTACGTGGCCCTTCTCGGCCGGCCGAACGTGGGAAAATCAACCCTGCTTAACCGGTTTCTTGGTGAGGATTGCGCCATTGTCTCACCCCGGCCTCAGACCACGCGGGCTAATCTGCTCGGGATCCTCTCCCGGCAGACTTACCAGATTATTTTTGTGGATACTCCGGGCATTCATCAGCCGGCCACCGCGCTTGGCCGGCACATGGTTCGGTCCTCGTCAGAGGCCTTAAAAGACGCTGATATTTTACTTGCGCTGGTCGATGCCCGGGGAGTTCGGGCCGAAGACCGCCGGGTCTTGCGCCTGCTCAGGTCCCGCAAAGACAATCCGGTCTGGACCGCGGTGCTGCTGAACAAGGCCGATCTGACTGACCGGGAGACAGTGGAAAAAACCGTTGCTGACTGCCGCCGGTCTTTGCCGGATACGGATATCTTTCTTATATCCGCGCTTACCGGAGAGAATGTCGAGGCGGTGTTAAACACGGTCGTGGAAAAGCTTCCTTCCGGGCCGGCCTATTTTCCCGAAGACCAGCTGACCGACCGGAACGAGCGGTTTCTGGTGGCGGAGTTTATCCGGGAGCAGGTCCTGTTTCATCTGCGGGAAGAGATTCCGCACGCCGTGGCGGTCCAGGTGGAAGAGATGAAGGAGCGCGAAGGCCGCAAGACGCTTATTCAGGCGACTGTTTACGTGGAAAGAGAAAGCCAGAAAAGCATTATCATCGGAAAACACGGCGACATGCTGAAGCAGGTCGGTGTCACCGCTCGCGGCCGGATTGAGAAATTCCTCGACCGCCCGATCTATCTTGAACTCTGGGTCAAGGTAAAACATAACTGGCGCAAGGATGAGGCATTTCTTAAGAGACTGGGGCTGGACGCGCAGGCAGGATAAGAGGGAAGGGGACGTCCCCGTCCCCTGAACACCCCAAGCCCCTTCCTAAGGCGCGACGGGATGTATATTATTCAGGTTCCCCAGAGAAGGTCCCCCCATTCAACCTCGTAGATTGAACGGGGTTTACATCCCAAGCCGCCTTTGGCGGAAATTCCCTGCCTACCGGCAGGCAGGCAATCACCAAATACCAAGTTACAAACAATTCACAAATTCCAAATCTCAAACACCGACAAACAAACTTATGTTTGGTTATTGGGTTTTGGTTATTGTTTATTATTTGGAAATTGTGATTTGGTTATTGGTCATTGATTATTCCGTCTTCTATGAGCTTATGAGCTAAGATGCTAAGTTCACTCC
>JAGYOO010000281.1 GCA_018399295.1 Candidatus Omnitrophota bacterium
TGGGAGGCAGTGTTTACATCGGTGGACCGCGGGAGCAGCCGGATAATGTCACTGGTTTTCCCGGGGTCGGAGAAGAACAATGATCGCCGGCAGTTGGCTGAAACCAATAATCCTGCTTTTAATATCAAACGTGTTTATGACCTTTGCCTGGTACGGTCACTTAAAGTTTAAGCAGTCGCCGCTGTGGATTGTTGTCTTCGTGAGCTGGCTCATCGCCTTTTTTGAATACTGCTTCCAGGTCCCTGCCAACCGGATCGGGCACGGAACATTCAGCGCGGTCGAGCTTAAGACTATCCAGGAGGTTATTACCCTTGTTGTCTTTTCCGTGTTTTCGCTGTTGTATCTTAAAGAAGAGTTCAGGTGGAATTACCTGATCGGATTTTTGCTGCTTATCGCCGCGGTGTTTTTTATTTTTAAGAAGCAATAATTGTTGACCCCTTTCATTTGCCTCGTATAATAAATTTCAGGAAGCTGAACAAAATTAATATGAAATGCGACATTGTTATTCCAATATATGATCAGGTCGATTATGTTCGCCAATGTGTGGATAGTATTTTCGCGCATACCCAGGTGGCGTTCCGGCTTCTTCTGGTTGATGACGCCAGCCCATCCAAAGAAATAGCCCCCTTTCTTAAAGAACTTGCTTACCGGTATCCCTGTCAGATCGAAGTAATAACCCAAAAGAAAAATACCGGATATGTGGGAGCGGTGAATACAGGCCTGGCGCGGACAACGGCCGGGCATGTCTGTGTTATGAACAGCGATACATTGGTTACTGAAGGCTGGCTGAAGGAGATGATAGCGATAGCGGGGAAGAGCCCCAGGATCGGACTGGTAAATCCTTCCTGGGAGGTCCCGCGGCGGCAGGAAAACCGGATCGACGCTTACGCGAAAGCGAGGGCCGTTTCTCTGCGGGGCACCTGTATCGGAACCGACTGGATCCGGGGTTTTTGCTGGTTGGTGAAGCGGGAAGTTCTTGAGGCTATTGGAGGGCTTGATGAGGACTTCGCTCCGGCTTATTATGATGACTGGGATTACTCGATTCGGGCTATCAGGGCCGGGTTTAGCTGTGTGCAGGCACAGGGAGCTTTTGTTTTTCATTACCGGAATGTCAGCTACAGCGCTTTAGCCAACGGGCTTGATACCGATTCCCTGCTTAACCAGAAGGCTTTGATTTTTCATAAAAGATGGGGTTATCCGGTCAGGTTGCTGGTATTGTTGGACAATAAGATGGCAATAACAAATAAGGAAGTTTATGAAATGATGGAAAAGATGCTTATCCAGCAGCATAGACTGAAAGTCCTTAGCGGCCCATCGTCCAAGGTTCCGCGATATACTAACTGTCGGCCTTTTTGTGTCAACAGCGCTTTGTTTGCTGTAACAGTGCTAATGATTTTACTGGATGAGGCCAGGCATTCAGAAAAAAAGCGCAGCCGGATCATTCTTTGTTCCTCAGTCTGGGCCCACAGACTATGCCGCTGGAAGTATATTCGCAAGCAATACAGGATCCAATCTCTTGGCCAACCTGAAGATATTTCAGAAGTATTTGACTCACTGGCTATTCTTAAGCGCGGTTGAGCTTAGGCCGGAGAGAGGCTGAAAACTAATGAGTACTAAACGAAAAGCCGCTGTCTTGATGACAACGGCTTTCGTTTATCTTTGATTATTCAAGAAGTTTAACGGTTCTGCCAGAACTGATCAGCTTCCTGGATGGCCTGTTCATTGATCTCAGTTCCTGCAAGTTCAGGGGCCTCTTCAAGCTGATCAAGAGTAATATTAAGCGCGTATCCGTTTTGCTGTTGGGAGAGTTGACTCCAGGGGATAAGATAAGCTGTTTCCCCCATGCCGAGCATTCCGCCGACGCCGATAAGTACGTGCGAGACCTGTCCGTTCTGCCGGTTTATCGCGACCCGTTCGATTTCGCCGATCTCTTCGCCGTTGCTGTCAAAAATCTGCTGTCCGAGCAGTCCTTCGGCAGTGGCCCGCCCGTTCTGCATCTGCGGGTCTTGCGTCTGTCCGTTCTGCATTTGCTGGTCCTGGGTCAGGTCATTTTCCATCAACTGATCCTGCGCTGTCGGGTTTTCTTCTGCGGCTTCCTGGTTGAAGGCCGGTGCTCCTGTGGCAAGCACAATGCCGCAGGTAAACAGAGCCGCTGTTAGGAAAGTAAAGGTTTTCATAATCTGCCTCCTCTGGTTTAGGTTAAATCAGAACCATGCGGATATTCTACCGGCGCATCCCGAACCGGTAAACCTCGCTTCGCCCCCCTTTATTGAGGTATTTCCGCTTAAACAGAAGACAGAAGACGGAAGAACGCGTGACATATCCTGAAAATGGTTGACAGAAAGGAGCCTGTCAATGAAT
>JAGYOO010000282.1 GCA_018399295.1 Candidatus Omnitrophota bacterium
GCCTCGATCCGGCTGTTGATCTCCCGCGTAATCTCATCCAAATCCTGCTGACTGTAAAGGCCTTTCCCCACCCCGGCCTGATTAGAGATAATGACCACCTTGAATCCGGCGTCATTAATACGCCGCACAGCCGCGGGCACGAAATCAAACACCTCCAGCGCCGACACAGACCTTACATAATCGACCTCAAGATCGCGATTGATAACCCCATCCCGATCGAGAAAAACAATTTTTTCCATCTTATCGTATTTACGGACTCCATTAAGCAACAAACTGTTATAAGGACATAGATTATATCCGACGGAAAACAGTTTGTCAAACGATCCGGAAAGATGGTTTTTGATTTTCAGACAAGAAGTCAGTCCCCCGGAATCCGGAGTAACGTTAAAAACGATTATAGGAACAATTGTTCAACCGCTCATTCAACTTTGCGGGTTAAATATGGATGTGGAGGATTTCGGCAACGGCAGGAACGCGATGACAATTAACAATGCGTAATACGCGAGAACCAGGAACAGCGGCAGGGGCTCGAATTCAAGATAAGCGCCGGGGATATTCTGCAGAAACCGACTCACATGGTACAGGCCGCGGGAACACAGTTCGACTACAGCCGCTACGGACAGGGCCAGGGGCGGAACCGGAAGAACCAGCAGAAACATCGCTCCGGCGCAGACCATGATAAACAACAGCGGCACAATGATCAGATTAGCAATCAGGGCGATGGGCGTAAACATTCCAAAGTGATAGGCCGTAAGCCCGGCGGTTCCGGCCAGGGCAGCCGCGGAAACTCCGAGAGACGAAAAAAAAGGGCCGGCCTTCTTCTTCCCAAAGGCGGGAACAAACAGAAGCAGCCGGGGACTCAGTCGCACGATAAAAAAGACACTGGCAAAGGAAAGCTGAAACCCTACGGAAAATATCTGTCCGGGCGCACGCAGAAGAAGGATTATCCCGGCCAGTCCGAGCGCGTTAAGCGCGTCATACTTCCGGCCCAGAATGAGCCCTCCCAGCAAAAGCGCGGACATCAGGGTCGCGCGCAGAACCGGGACCCGGCCGCCGGTAAGCAGGCAATAAAATATCAGGACCAGAATCACCAGCAGATAGCGGGCCCGAAACGGTACGCGCAAAAACTTCAAAAACACCGCGGCCAGCAGGCCGATAAACCCCACATGCAGACCGCTGACCGCCAGAATATGCACGGTTCCGGTCCGGATCAGTGAGAGATTTATTCCCGCCGGAGCATCTCCCCGGCTGCCCAAAATCATTGTTTCCATCAACGCCGCGGCCCCGGGGCTCAAAAATCTTGTAAATCCCCTCTCCGCCCTTTGGGTAAGATAACGAGCCATCCTGCCGAAGGCAAACCGGCCTGAACTTGATTCCAATATCCGGCAATCACTTGTTTTCGGTACTGACAACATGGAATAGATCCCTTGATTTTCCAGAAACCTTCGGTAATCCAGTCTGCCGTTGATCCGAAAAGGATATGGTTGATAAAGAGTGCCCCGAAGATCAACCAGGTCATCAGGTTCAGGATTAAATCCGGAGTTGTAAGACCAGACCATTACCGGACCGGAAACTTTCCACCCCCTGTCGGCAAACAGCTTTTTCGCCTCCAGAATAAAACTGACCTTATTTTTACCGGAACGGGGCCAGGACCGGACGCGGCCGATCAGTCTTACCGCGACTCCGGTTTTAGGCGTGAACCGGGAGATATGATCTGCCGCGGGATAAGAATAAGCCTCAAACACTGAAATGCCAAGCATCACCGAACCGAAAAGCAAAAAAACCGGGAACAATTCAGGACGGCGGATATAAGCCAGCGCACTCACGTAAAAGATCGCAGCCAGAAGCAGGGGGAGAAAAAAGCTTAATTCAATCCGGGAAGCAGCAACAATTCCCAGGGCAAAAGAAAGACTGACAACAGCAAGCGGCCGGCTCATGGAATAGAGATAAACTCCTTCATCTTTTCCAGTTTTTTCGGTCCGATGCCTTTTACCTCCAGCAGATCATCCGGCTGCTGGAACGGACACTGTCCCCGAACTTCGATAATTCTTTCGGCAATTACCGAACCGATCCCCGGGATAGAGCAAAGTTCTTCAGCATTTGCGGAATTGACCGCGATCCGGGCGGCAGGATTTTTCGGCTCAGGTTGAAAAAAACATTCTGAGGTTTCCGGAGAGATGGTCTCATTAACTGCGGGAAAAATTGTTCGCAGACCGGTGACGGCGATGCCCAGCGTCAAGACAAGCAAACAGGCCGCCAGAACCTTGCGTTCAGCCGCGGCCGCGGGATCCTTGAACTCAGGGTGGTTTCGGGAAGAAACCGGCATTCGCTTC
>JAGYOO010000283.1 GCA_018399295.1 Candidatus Omnitrophota bacterium
CCCGCGCGCGCCGGCCACATTATTCTCAAACCAGTTCTTGTTCTCCATGATCTTGTAAAACCACGGCGCGATAACCCAGGCGAACTGTCCGATCCAGTTACTAACTCCCATCAACCGGGTCCGCTCATGATAATCCGGCGTCAGTTCATACCCTAAAGCTACCCAGGGAGTAGCGTAAATCGTATAGGCAAGATAAAAAATAATGGAGGCGCCGAGAAAATACCAGAAGTAAAAGGTCTCGCTGCGGCCTTCCCGGAGCTGCCACATCAAGGCAAAGACAATACCAGCCAGGATGGCGCCGGTAAAAATGTACGGCCTGCGCCGGCCGAACCGGGATCTTGTATTATCAGAGATATATCCCATGATCGGATCGGTCAAGGCGTCCGTAAGCCGGGGGATCGACATCAGCAGTCCCACTACTGCCGGGTTCATTCCCAACCCGAGGTTCAGAACGATCGCCATCGTACCGACAGCCGCGCCCAGAAGATTATTAACCAGTCCGCCGATACCATAGATGACCTTGTGAAAAATATTAATGCGGTCTTCCGGCGCGGTTTGATAATGTTTCCCGTCACTCATCTATACCTCTCCTCGTTTTTTCTGCCTACCCTGCAGACAGTCCGACTCCGTCTAATACCCGGCTTTCAGTGTGCTTCCTGAAAACACGCCATATAAACACAAAAGCCCACACCATAGGTATGGGCTTTATTTTTATCCGCAATTGCAAATGTATTTTTTAACGCGCCTTAACGCGCAGACATCAGCTTTCATGATTTTTCTATCCATAAAAAAACCGCGTATTTAGAGAATCAGTCAGGGTTTAGGTATACCATATTAAGGAAAAGCTGTCAAGAAAACTTCTCCTCTGAAAATGCGCTTAAATCCACCTTACACATCTGTTTGCAACAGGTTCTGAATATTCAGTCAGGCACCTTGAAAAAGGGCGGCTTGGACAGAGATCAACTATTCTCAAACCCTTATCTTTAAAGTTTTTAGAAAGCTTGTTAAAAGATACAAAATTATACCATGTAAAAGCGGTTTGGCGCAAAAAGTTGCCAAAGAAAAGATTGGGGATTAAAAAGCCGGCTGAGAATAATCCCAACCGGCTTTAGAAACTTTTTCTTAAATTGCCTGATGGATGAACAACGGCTGATTCAATCCCGGCAGGCGGGGCATATCTACCTTTATCTTCTCTACCCCCATAAAACTACTATCCTCAACCGGCACTTGTCCCTCATCCGGAGAAACTGCGGTCCATTGAAAACCCTGTTCAAAATCTCCGGCCAGGGAATCCGGAGCGGCATGATCCGTAAGCTCATTTACATAGCCTGTTACCATATTTACCTCAGAAATCGTCCGGGTGTGACTGCTATCGGCTTTTGCCGGGATTGTCACCAGCAGGGCCTTATCCTTCTGAAACCGGCTTTCTTCAACAAGAAGCCTCTTTCCTTTCAGAGAAAGCGGAACATCCTCCATAAATCCTTTGCTGCCCATACTCATCAACTTCCGCTCTCCCGATTCCAACGTCTCCAGCAGCCAGGAACAATCACTGCCGCTGAAGATCTCTTCCAGCGCCGGCACGATCGCCTGACGGTTTCCGGTGTTCTTCGCCAGCGGCAAAAACACCCTCTGGCTGAGCGCGGCAACGCGCTCCAGAATTATCTCGCTTTCTGTTTTGCCCTGATCAAACGCTAGGCGGAGAATATTTGCCTTTTCCTTTGGATTCAGGTCCAGATAGCGTTGAAACCGCTCCACAGCCTTCGTCAAATTGCCGACATTAAAATAAAATCCAGCCAGACGCTGATAAAACGCGCTGGTCTTATCCAGGCCTCTTTCCATATCAGCGATAAAAGCTTCCACTTCCTTATCGTTTGCGGCCCGGCCCAGTCCCCGGACCAGCTCTTTTTTGATATAAGCCGATCTCAGTTTTCGAAGAATAAGGGACAGGTACTTATCCGAGAAATTATTCTCAATTACAGACTTGATCACCATGGCCCCTTTTTCACTGTTCAGGATCTCTACCAACGGATCCACAGATCGGACATCCCCGATCCGAAATAACGCGGACACTGCGATCCGGTTATTCTCCAGTTTCCGGCTCTTCAACTTACTGATAAGATGAGGAACCGCCTGCTTCCCCATATCTACGAGTTTATCCTCTTTACCGGCATAAAAGAACCAGGATTGAGGCGAAATAACTCTCCAGGCAATAGAAACCATTATCCCGCCCAGAACGACCGCTCCCAAGGTAATGGACAGAGGCACGGCGATCAGCAGAAAATCGGACACAAGCACTGAAG
>JAGYOO010000284.1 GCA_018399295.1 Candidatus Omnitrophota bacterium
ATATCCGCCAGTTCGTTTGAATTATCGATAAAGATATCGCGCCGGAGAAACGGTACCTTCAGCGCTTTGGCGCGAGAATCGGCAACTGAGGCGCCGGAGGTAAAGCTGTCGAGAAAAAACATGCCGCGCTCCCGGAGCTGTTTCAGCACGCAGTCCATCACCCGGCTGTCTTCGGTAGCCCGCGAGCCCATGTGATTGTTCATGCCCACGGCGCCGAGCAGGCTTTCGGAGCAGGCGTTCACCCGCGCAATGATTTCCGTCTCGTCCATTTCAGTCATGATCGTATCGGCCTCAAGTTTGTGCCGGTCCGCGTCGCGCGGTTCCATGGGCATATGCACGATAAAGCTCCGGCCCAGTTCGGACAACCGGCGCGCGATCTGATTCGAATGCGCCAGTTCCGGCAGGATCGCGTAGGTGACCGGTACGTCCAGCCGGAGAGAGTCTTCAAAAACCTTATAGCTGTAACCCCAGTCATCAAGTACGACCGCCAGCAGGGCCTTTTTCGGCTGTTTATGCAGGATGAGGCGAAACACCGGAAGTTCTTTCCAGTAATATTCAAGGCTGACGCGGGTTCCCTGCCCGTTGTCAATCTTCCGGATCCGGGCGATCCTGAATTTTTCCGGACAGGCCGCGGAAAGGGCCTGGACCGTGTTATCCAGGGACGTCCCCGCTGGAAGCGTATACTCTTTTTCCCGCAGCTGCCAGCGCAGAAGCACCTTGCGCCGCGGTTCGGATTTTTCACTTATCAGGGCGGACTCGGGAATGCCGGCCTGTTCCAGCCGGGGCAGGACAGCGTTCTCGCACTCAAGCGCGATTTCGGAATAATCCCGGGAAAGCACGAGGGAGAACGTCAGCCACAGCAGCAGCAGGCTGCCGGAAATAAGCAGTACTCGGAATAAGCGGTTCATGGTCTTTCAGTTGAGTAGTTAGTCTTTCGGGGCTTTCTGGCTGAGACCCTTGTAAATCCTGATGCCGCGCATCAGATCCACCGCGGCCCGGAGCTGATAATCGTTTTTCAGAAGCTCGTTTATTTCCGCGGTCTCTTCTCCGGAGTTTGTTTCCGGAGTTTCTTTTTCATTATCTTCCGGCGCGGCCTCAGGCTGAACTCCGGAATCCTCCGGCACAGTAATTTCGCTGTTATTTTCTTCTTCAGTAATCGAATTGAAGATCTCGTCCGCTCCGTTCGGTTTCTTCGCGGTCTCCGGCTGTGGCGGAAGCTGTTCGACAGGAACATCCGGAACAATGCCGGTCTCGTTGATCGTGCGTCCCGAGGGGGTGTAATACTTGGCCGTGGTCAGGCGCAGGGCTGAACCGTCGCGTAGAGGGATGACAGTCTGCACCGAGCCCTTGCCGAACGACTTGGTTCCCATGATTATTCCCCGTTTATGGTCCTGCACCGCCCCGGCCACGATCTCCGAGGCTGAGGCCGATCCGCCGTTTACCATCACGATAAGAGGGATATCCCGGTAATCGCTTTTCCCCTGCGCGCGGTACTCGACGTTCTGTGACTCTTCCCGCCCTTTGGTGTAGACCACCAGTGTGCCCGCGGGAAGAAACTTCGCGGCCACATCCACCGAGGTCAGCAGCAGCCCGCCCGGATTATTGCGCAGATCGAACACAAGGCCTTCCATGCCCTGCTCAGAGAGCCGGGACAGCGCCTGTTCCAGATCATTGTGCGTCTTTTCGGAAAAATCAGCCAGCCGGATATAGCCAATGCCGTCGGAGAGCATCTCGGCCTTGCGGACCGACTTGATCTTAATAATATCGCGGGTCAGGGTCACTTCCCGCAGCGACTCTTCGCTTTCGCGCATGATCGTCAATTTTACGTCAGTGCCCTTTTTGCCGCGCATCTTCTTGACCGCGTCCAGCAGGGTCATGTCCCGGGTTATCTCGTCGTCGATCTTGACGATGCGGTCCTGTGACTGCAGGCCGGCCTTTTCCGCCGGGGTACCGCTGAGCGGGGTGATGATGGTCAGAAGGTCGTCGCGCAGCGTTATTTCAATGCCCAGGCCGCCGAATTCACCCTCGGTCTCCACCTGCAGTTCAGTGAACATGTCCTGATCCATATACTGGCTGTACGGGTCCAGCGCCGCGAGCATTCCCTTAAGCGCGCCGTGAATGATATCCTCCGCTTTTACGTCGTCGACATAATCGTGCTGGATCGCCATTATCGCGTCGGAAAATATCTCAAATTGCTCGTAAATCTCGTCTTTTTGGTTTCGGGTAAGCGCGTTGGCGGATGACTCTCTCTGGGCTTATGTTAAT
>JAGYOO010000285.1 GCA_018399295.1 Candidatus Omnitrophota bacterium
AGGAAGAGCTTCTTTCGGTAATCGAAAAGAAGGGGATCAAAAAAACGGCCGCTGAGGTCGATGTGGTTACCACCGCGACCTTTGGCCCGATGTGTTCTTCTATGGCCTTATTCAATATTGGACATCCCCGTCCTAAAATAAAGATCCAGAAGGCCTGGATGAATGATGTCGCCTGCTGCGCCGGTTTGGCCGCGGTTGATCTGATCCTGGGAGTTACCGAACTGCGGAAGAATGACCCGGCCAATCTCAATTATCCCGGCGAGTTTCGTTACGGCGGGGCCCATGTTATCGAAGATCTTCTTGCCGGAAAGGATGTGCGCCTAAAGGCCTCGGCTCACGGCACCGATTGTTATCCTCGCCGGGAGCTGGAGACCATGATCCGGCTGCGGGATATGAACGAGGCGATGCTGATAAATCCTCGCAACGCCTATCAGAATTATAATGTCGCGGTCAATAAGTCTGATCGCGTTGTATATACTTATATGGGAATGCTTCGTCCGAAACTGGCCAATGCCTATTACTGCAGCGCCGGACAGCTGTCGCCGCTGCTTAATGATCCCTTGTTCCGGACGATCGGGATCGGGACCCGCCTGTTTTTTGGCGGGGGGATCGGATATGTTTTCTCTCAGGGAACTCAGCACACAACGGACGTAAAGCGAAATAAAAAGGGCACGCCCTGTGTTCCCGCGGGTACGCTCGCGCTTAGCGGCGATTTGAAACAGATGAGCACGGATTGGATTCGGGCCGCTTCGGTCCGGGGATACGGGGTAAGTCTGGCAATCGGGATCGGAGTGCCGATTCCTCTGCTGGATGAAGCGGTTCTGGAGAGTGTCTCGGTTACGGACGCGGAGATCAGGGCGCCGGTGATTGATTATGGCAAGGAATACGGGGAGGGGCGTTCTGAGCCTCTGGGCAGTGTCAGTTATGCCGAGTTAAAGTCCGGCACCATAACCGTTGCAGGGAAGACGATTCCTACCGCCGGGCTTTCCAGTTACTACGAGGCGCGTCATATCTGTGAAATACTCCGTGACCGGATAAACCAGAAAAAATTCTTTCTCACCGAACCGGTGGCGCCACTTCCCTCTAAAGGCGTGAATTTTCACAACCTGGAGATTAGAAAAAAGTAAGGGGTGTTTTAAGGTTATAAAAAAACGAGAGCGGAAAAAGCTCTCGTTTTTTTAGTTAGAAGACCGGTTTATCTCTGGGTTGTTTTCAGAATCTCTTTCATCAGTCCGGGTTCGATTATCAAATAAAAACTTCCGTGTATGCCTTTTTCTTTCATTGAAAAAATAGTTTCGATTACAAAGACCTGATGGGAACGCTGGGATATGTCCGCGAAGGAAATATTAAACAGGGTTTCAAAGGATCCGCAGACAAGGTTGGGGGTCGAATGCAGGAGCACTGTTCGGGTAAAGGTAGAGAGGGTTGCCAGATAGGCGGAAACCACGATGTTGCCGATCTCCTTCAGTGTCGAAACTCCGTATTCAGTGGCATTGCCGGACGCGTTTGAGCTGCGGGTGATGCCGTCGAGCATCGCGTAAGCGCTTTTTTCCGGAAGCATAAGAACGACGTTGCCGTTAAGCTTACCAAGCATCTTTACGCTTACCCCGATAAGGACCTCCTGAGAATTAACCAGTGTTTTTTCGATTTTATCGGTTTGGATCAGTTTGAAGTCAGGGATTGTCAGTTCAAAGGTCTCATTCGTTAGCTGGGACAGGGCCATCGTAGCGTTTCCGGAACAGATATTCCCCACTTCTTTAAGCATATCGATTTGAAAATCATCAAGCATAAGATTATTTTTGGATGTCATGACTCCTCCGGATTAAACTTTTATCCACTCTTTCTTTACCAGGTCAATAAAAACTCCGACAAGATCGGGATACAGCTGGCTGCCGGCGCACTCCTCCAGGAGCTTCAGGGCATGTTTAACGGAAAAGGCCGCGCGATAAGGACGATGAGACGTCATGGCGTCAAAAGTGTCGGCAATTGAGATTATGCGTGAGCCCATGGGGATCTCTTCATTTTTAAGACCATGGGGGTAGCCTTTACCGTCATAGCGTTCGTGATGATGGTAGATTATAGTCTTGATCTCTTCAGACAGATCGGTAGTACGGAGGATGCTTAAGGTGTGTTTCAGCGAGGTCTTCATCTGCCGGGATACCTCGGACATCGCTTTTTTGATGGTCGAATCGACCGGGCCGCTGGTTTTTAATTCTTCTCCCCACAAAAAACTGACAGGCTTCAGGATGCGGCTGCCAATAAGGG
>JAGYOO010000286.1 GCA_018399295.1 Candidatus Omnitrophota bacterium
CCAGGTGGCAACTGCCCATAGCGTTGCTGGCCGAAATGGACGGATTTCAGCCGACCACCGGCTCAATCGAGTCAATCGGGAAGCCGGCGACGGTCGGGTTCGGGAGCCGCGAAGATGGTGAGCTTGAGTTCTGCGTCATCCAGGAGGCGGTACTCCGGTTTTTTTCCTGAAAGTTCCCGGCGCTCCTTCCCCGTACTCCTATTCATTTTCCCCCAGCTTGCTCTTTTCTGCAAGCACTTTCAAGAGGCTCAGCGATTCTCAATAGTATTCGTACATGGATTCAGACCATCCCCGCGGGAATATTAAGAACCTGTTCACTCAGGGCATATACCTCTTCACTGTTGCTTATTACCAGCCCCAGGGGAAGATCGTTGTCCTTAACAAAATTCCGGATTGAAGCCGTGTTTTTACGGGTTATGGTAGCTCCAAATTTGATTTCGATGGGCAGTACCCCGAAAGATCCCTCCAGTATAAGGTCAACTTCCACACCGTTTTTTGTCCTATAATAATAATAGGTAATCGCCTCCGAAGTATCAGCCTGAAAGCCTTTGATCAATTCTTCAATGATAAATGCCTCAAAATTGTTTCCCGTACGGCGTGAGGTAAACAGCTCCTCCCGGCTCTTGATACCGTTCAGAAAATGAACCAGGCCGCTGTCCCTCAGAAGACCCTTCGGTTTTTTTAATATGGATTTGGACACCGTCCTTTCGTATGAGGGGATGTTCCTCCAGAGATAGCTGCCTTCGGCAATATCAAGA
This sequence comes from Candidatus Omnitrophota bacterium, assembly GCA_018399295.1. Classification (GTDB taxonomy): domain Bacteria; phylum Omnitrophota; class Gorgyraeia; order B26-G9; family B26-G9; genus M55B170. The sequence continues at coordinate 759 of JAGYOO010000286.1, forward strand.
TATTCTTTGATACTTACTTCCGAGGTGTCGATGACACGGCCTAAATCGGATCGATTAATAATAGTTGAGGATGCATCGGCCAGCATTTGAATAAAACGTCGATAACGGGTGATATCCAGACGAGGAAAGAGTTTGCGGATATCCCGCTGAAGGTAGGTGTAAAAATAGTTCTCCATCCATATCCGGTAAAACTCTTCATTGTCCGCCAATATCGGTTCGGGATAACCCCCTCGCAGAAAAACCTGGATTACTTGATCATACTCGAGAGCAGGTTGAAGCTTTTTTAGCGCCTTCACCGTAGATATGGTAATTTTATCCCGGAATAAGGTATAAAATTCAGGCAAAGGCTGCCGATACATCTCGTTCATTTTCAGTGTACCCAGTTCCAGGATAGCCGCCCTTCCAGCCAGACTTTCGCTTATGTTTTTTATCAACTCGAAAGAACTTGACCCTGTCAGTATGAACCGGCCCTTGTTCCTGCGATCCGCGTCAATCACTCCACGCAGTTCATTAAAGAGCTGAGGAGCTGTCTGTGCTTCATCCAGTATCAGATGTTCTGGATTTTCCTTAAAAAAAAGATCGTAGTCACCGGTTATGAGATCAAAATCCCTGCTCCGTTCCAGATCAAAGTATTTCCATTCCGGCCGGATCTTTTTTACCAGACTGGTTTTCCCACATTGACGCGCTCCCAGAATAACAACCGCTGGAAAAAGCTTCAGCAACTTATCTATCCGGTCTTCAAGATTGCGCTTATAATCAGACATATTCTAATTCTAACTTAGAAAATGTCTGATTTCAATAGTTATTGTGAGAGATTATCTATAGATTCCTGATCCTTCTTCTTTTTTTACCATGAGGAAATATCATTTGACCCGGGGGGATTATTTTTTTATTTTTTGCTTAAGACTTCCTGAACTATGACCCGGAAAGTCTGGATAAAGATTTTACACTGAGGAGAAAAGGCAAAAAATGTCGGATACGGCCCTGCCAAAATCTTTTTTTGATCTCATCAAGCAGTCGGAAAAACCGGTCCTCGTGGATTTCTGGGCGGAGTGGTGCGGACCCTGCAAGATGGTCTCACCGACGGTCGCGCGTATCGCTTCCTACCTCAAAGGACAGATTGTCACGGTGAAGGTAAACGTTGACAAAAAACAGCATATCTCCGGGCATTTCCAGATCACCTCGATTCCAACGATCATGCTTTTTCACCGGGGAAAAACCCTCATGCGTCTCGCCGGGGCCTACCCCTACGATGCCCTCAAAGCCGAAGTGGAGAAGGCCCTCATCCAGGCAAGAGGCTGACCGCCGACTTCTCGCTCACCGGAACACAACGTGACCGGGTATTTTCATGTGATCTCTTCACTTTTTAGGGAAATTTGGTGAAATATTATTTTCCTTGTGAAAAAACCGGAACCACCCTACAATACCCGACATGGATAACAAAAACAGAGAGCAGGAACGGGAACTGAAGACCCGAAACTACCTGGCCTACGGCCTG
>JAGYOO010000287.1 GCA_018399295.1 Candidatus Omnitrophota bacterium
GGCAGGATGGGGGCGTAATCTTTCAGACGGAAGGGTCGAGGTCCTGGCTGAGGCCGATCGGGAAAATATTTCCGGCTTTCTGGCGGATCTGGAAGAAAGGATGGAACCCTATATCCGCGATAAACAGCTTAAGTGGCAGGACTCTGGCAAAGAGCTTGCCGGATTCTCCATAGAATATTGAAGGCTTTACTCCCATGACTATGCGTTGCCGGTCTGAAGCCGCAAAAAAAGGCTTGTATGCGTAAAAATAATTAACTATAATAACATTTGAACGCAGACAGAGAAAAGGAAAGTTCGGTCTGCGGGGTTTACAGTAAAAAAAGCTCAGTCAGGGATGATAAGCTACCTCCTTATGTATGCTGCGATAGCCGGCCGATATGCCGGATGATCAGAACCAAAGCATACTCTACCTCCAGCTCTCTGCTGAACTTTAAAAGGTTTGTGTGATTCCCGCAAAATTGTCGTGTACCAATTATATACCCAGTGGCACCGGTTTGTTCGCAATGGCGGGAAACAGGTCTTGGTAATGGAAACCAGAAATGGAAAAGATGGAACTTAAGTTCGAGCAGCTTGTCCTTGGGCCCTTGAGCACTAACTGCTATATTCTCTTTGGTCCGAATGATTTTTCTATCGTTATCGATCCCGCGGATAGGGCCGCGGACATCCTGGCTGTTACCGAAAAAGAGGCCTCCCCTCTGGTGGCTGTAGTCCTTACTCACGGACATTTCGATCATATTGGCGCTCTGTCCGGACTCACCGTTCCCGTGTACGTGCATTCGGCAGACAGGCCGTTTCTGGGTATGGAGTGGAATCAACATTCTGAGTGCAGGGATCTGGAGGAGGGCGAGATCATTCTTGCCGGACTTCGGTTGGAGATAATCAATACTCCCGGTCATACCTCCGGCAGCGTCTGTGTGCGCGTGGGTAATCATTTGTTTTCCGGTGATACGCTGTTCAAACACGGAGTGGGACGGACCGATCTGCCGGGAGGATCAATGATTCAGATGCAAGAATCCCTTCAGAAGCTGATGAGACTGCCATTAGAGACGATTGTTCATCCCGGGCATGGCCCGGCGACTACGATTGAAGAGGAAAAACAGGAAAACATGTTTTTATGAAATTGTCCCGAAGAGAGAATCTTCTTTTGTCAGTCAGTATGGGAATAATCATTATTGGCTTCATTTATTCCGGGGCTATCCATTCCGGAGCTGCCCGGTTAAGTTCACTGGATCAGCGGATCCGGCAGGCGGAATCCGAATTGGCCAGAGTAAACGGGATCCTTGCCCGCCAGGACGCGGTGGAACAGGCGTACAAAAGCCTTGAACGCAAACTGGTGGAGAGAGGCGTCAGTGAGACCGTTTCGACTGAGATCCTGCAGGACGTAAAGGCCCGTGCCGCGGAGTCCGGTCTGAACGTGCTTAATATAAAACCTTTTCGCAGCCGGGAAGAAGGCGGCTATGAGGAATTTGATTTTAAACTGGAGATGGAGGGAGAGTTAAGCGAATTGGGGAGCTTTCTGTACGATCTGAACGCGTCCGCGTATATTTTTCAGATTAAAAACATGCTTATAACCGCTCAGCTGGAAAATGAAAATCTGAAAATCCAGCTTCTGCTGAGCGCGCTCACAACGCACTCATGAAAAGACTACTAATCGGGTTAAAGGGACGGGAAAAAATTATTGACGGCGCGAATCTGGCGCTGACGGCCGCGCTGGTGATCTTTGCCGGATTGCTTGCGTTTAAGCTGATAATAACTCCGCAGCCGGATATTGCCGCGTTAACCTCTTCCGCTATTGCTGCCGGGTCGTTTGTGGAGATCTTTTCACCAAAACCGGCCGCGGATTATGAACAGTCGCTTTCCGTCCGGTCATTGTTTGAGGCTGATGGCCGGGCCAACCTTGATTCCGGGGTCTCCCCGGTGATCGAAACCAGGGATGAGATCGGGGATCTCCGCCTGCAGGGAGTTGTGTCCGGGGTGAAGGGGCCCCAAGTCATACTCTTCAATGTGAAGACAAGTCAAACCTACTACCGTTTCGTGGGAGAGACAATAAACGGGTTTAAAATAATTAAAATCGGCTCGAATGAGGCGGTTCTGGAAGGAAACGGCAGTACCGTGGATCTACGCTTATGAAAAACAGAATTATAATATCAGTTATTCTTTTTAGTTTTATTTTTTCCGGAACGGTTCCGGCCCAGGTCGTGACAGTCCCGGGGCAGACTGAAGAAACCCCGGCTTTAATCGATCTGGATGTTAA
>JAGYOO010000288.1 GCA_018399295.1 Candidatus Omnitrophota bacterium
CCGTTGGTGCCGGAGTTATCTCCGAGATCATTGAATAAGGGTGGAATATGTCTCAGCAGAAAATAAGAATAAAACTTAAAGCGTACGATCATCGGGTGCTGGATCAATCGGCGGAAGAAATCGTGAACACCGCCAAACGCACCGGCGCCAAGATTGCCGGTCCGATACCCTTGCCGACTAAAAGGACGCTTTACACTGTGTTGCGTTCGCCGGTCATTGACAAAAAGTCGCGGGAACAGTTTCAGTTGCGGGTTCACAAGCGGTTGCTGGAGATAGTCGATCCTACGGCTAAAACCATTGACGCGCTCAGAAAACTGGATCTTCCCGCCGGCGTAGATGTGGAAATAAAGTAGGAGCCGAGAGGTCATTAAATGCGTGGAATTCTAGGGAAAAAGATCGGCATGTCGCAGATTTTCCGGGAAGACGGAATCTGTGTTCCTGTCACCAACATCAGTGCCGGGCCTTGTTATGTTGTTCAGGTAAAGGACGCGGAGCAGGATGGATACCGGGCTGTGCAGCTCGGATTTGAAGAGAAAAAACCCAAGCACACCAAAAAACCGGAGGCGGGACATTTTGCCAAGGCCAAGGTGGCACCGCAGAAATTCATGCGGGAGATCCGGGTAGCCGCGGAGGAACAGTATGAGTCCGGCCAGAAGCTGAGCGTGGATATGTTCAAGGCGGGTGAATTCGTGGACGTAACCGGAGTTTCGATCGGTAAAGGCTTTCAGGGCGGAATGAGGCGCTGGGGCTGGCATGGCGGACCGAAAACCCATGGCTCGATGTCGCATCGCCGCATCGGTTCAGTCGGGGCGACAACGACTCCCGGCCGCATTGTTAAAGGACATCATCTTCCCGGACATATGGGCAACGCGCGGATCACTGTTCAGAGTCTGGAGATAATCAGTGTCGATGCGGAAAATAACGTGCTGGCGGTTAAGGGAGCGGTCCCCGGTCCCCGGGGCGGATATCTCGTAATCAGAAAGGCCAGGAAAAAGTAGTCATGTTTACGTTGACAGTTTTAGATCAATCCGGAAAACAAATCGATAAGATCGAGCTGGATAAACAGGTGTTTGACGGCAAGGTCAACAAGGCCCTGCTGCACCAGGTAATCACTATGTACCAGGCCAATCAGCGTCAGGGCACCGCGGCAACGAAAACGCGGGCAATGGTAAGCGGTGGTAATTCTAAACCCTGGAAGCAGAAGGGGACCGGTCGGGCGCGCGTCGGATCCAGTCGTAACCCGCTTTGGCGCAAGGGCGGTATCGTATTCGGGCCGCATCCAAGAGATTATTCGGTGCGGATTCCGCAGAAAATGAAGAAAGCGGCGCTTCTGTCCAGCCTTAATTCACGATTGCAGGACGAGCTGGTGCGCGTGCTGGACAAGTTGGAAATTGAATCCGGAAAGACCAAAGATTTCATCCAGGTTCTTAAAATGCTCAAGCTGGACCGGAAGGTTTTGGTTGTCTGCGACGAGCCGGGAGAAAATCTGTTGCGGTCCTGCCGGAATATTCCGGAAGTTATTATGGAGCCTTGGCAGAATCTTAACGCTCTTTCCGTACTCAGTAATCATACTTTGGTTTTTACCCGCGAGGCGCTGGACAGGCTGACGGACCGCCTGAAGAAGGAAAAAGGAGAATAGTCCATGGTCAAAGGCAACCAGTTCCAGGTGGTAAAATACATGATCCGCACCGAAAAGAGCACTGCCATGCCGGAGAATAAGTATGTGTTCTGTGTGGATAAGCGGGCGAATAAGATAGAGATCAAGGATGCTGTCGAATATATTTATCGGGTTAAAGTCAGCAGCGTAAATACATTTATAGTTCATGGAAAGATGCGGCGCGTTCGTTACGTGGCCGGAAAGACACCGGACTGGAAAAAAGCGGTGGTGACCCTTGAAAAAGGGCAGAAGATCAACGTAACGTAAGAGGAGAATTAAAGTGGGAATTAAGCGTTATAAACCAAAAACACCGTCTCTGCGCTGGCAGACGACTTCTGACTTTTCCGATGTTACCAAAAAAAAGCCGGAGAAGTCGCTTACGCGTCCGCTGAAGAAGAGCGGCGGCCGGAATGTCAGCGGTCGGATTACCTGCCGGCATAAGGGCGGTGGGCATAAGCGCCGTTATCGGCTAATCGATTTTAAGCGGGATAAGCGGGATATAGCGGCAAAGGTCGTGGCTATTGAATACGATCCGAATCGCTCCAGCCGGATCGCCCTGGTTCAGTACGAGGACGGAGAAAAAAGATATAT
>JAGYOO010000289.1 GCA_018399295.1 Candidatus Omnitrophota bacterium
AAACACGGAACATTATCAACTCCTGAAAGGATTTCAAAAAAAGAGAAAGTCCCCGGAAAATCAATAAAGTATACCTAATATCAACTCCTATTGCAAGTTGCGGAAAAACCGCGCGCGTGGCGCATGGCTTATCAGTAGAGAGTAGAAAGAGCAGAGGGCAGGGTTTCAAAATAACCAATAACCAAAACTCAATAACCAAACAAAAATAAAATTTGATTAAATTGATTAAAGTCTGATTACAATGATTTTTAAGGTTTGAGGTTTGAGATTTGGAATTTGAGATTTGTTTGTAACTTGGTGCTTGGTGATTGGGATTTTTAACCATCGCGAATGTCCACGGAGTGCTCGGAGCGTAAATCTTCTTCTGACTTCTGATTTCCGACCTCCGACTTCTATCTTTTCAAAGTGAGCACAGCGAGCGTCCACACAGCTTCCGCGAAGCGGGACTAAGATGCTAAGATGCTGCTCATGAGCTTATGAGCTTATAAGCTATACTGCGAGCGTAATTTAAAGCGGCAGGTAGGTTTTGATACGGGCGGCGAGTTGAGCGGGAGACAGCTTATCCGCGTCGATCCACATCATCTCTTTTTCCTGATTCCTAAACCAGGTAAGCTGACGCTTAGCATACCGACGGGTATCTCTTTTAAGGATATAACGGCACTGAAGCGAATTTATTTTCCCCTCCAGCAGACTGCTGACCTGGCGATATCCCAGAGCCTGACAGACAGTGCGGGCGGGATTATATCTGCCAAGCTGCCGGATCTCCTCGATCAATCCGGCTGTAAACATCTTATCCACCCGTTCCTCTATACGCCGGTAAAGCAGCTCCCGCGCCAATTGCAAACCGAACATTCGGATATCATACTGTTCCCGCAGACTTACCCGCTGGTTTTTAAGCTCCGAAAACAGGACCGGATTCATCTGCAGCGATTCCAGGGCCCGGATAATCCGACGCTGATCGTTTATGTTTATCCTGTTTGCGGCTGCCGGGTCAAGCTTCTTTAGGCGATAATACAGGACCTCGCAGCCCTTTTCCTTTGCCTGGCGCTCCAGATCTTTTCTTAACTGTTCATTCTTTCCGGCATCCTGAAAAATGCCCTCAATAAGAGTCTTGATGTAAAGCCCAGTACCCCCGGCAATGACCGGAATCCTTCCCCGCCCCTGAATTTCCGAAATTACCCGAAGCGCTGTCTCACGGAAAGCGGCCGCGTTATATTCCGCGTCCGGCTCCAGATCTTCGATCAGGTGGTGAGGGACTTTGGCCAGAGTCATTTCCGGCGGAACCGCGCTCATGACGCGCACATGCCTGTAAATCTGCATCGAATCGGCGGAAATAACTTCACCGTTGATCAACAGCGCCAATTCAGCGGCAATCTCACTTTTGCCGCTGGAAGTAGGGCCGGCCAGAAATACAAGCAGCGGCTTTTGTTCCTCTCCATCCCTGGGCTTTCGCCGGTTCACTACTCCTCCATTTACTCTATTCGATCCATCGGCTGGCCGCAGCAGACTAACTCTCCGCCACCGGCCTTAGTCACCCGCACTTCATTGCCGCATATCAGGCAACGATAGTTTTCTCCCGCGTTTTCAACGTTCATATTCACCTCCTTTCAGTTTATGGTGTAATCAAACCATAGTCAAGTAATTACATTACCTTCAGGAACTTACAATCCTTCCGCCATTAGGATGCAGCACCTGTCCACTCATATAAGAGGAATCCCGGGCCGCTAAAAAAACATACGCGGCGGCAATCTCTTCCGGCTGTCCGACCCGCTTCATGGGAGTATTCCGGCCGAAATAAACATATACTCCACGGGAATCCACACCCTCCTTTTTCCCTATATTTTAAACTGAAAAAAGATTATTCCGAATAGCCGAAATCGCAATTTTGTTGATCCATATCCTGTGCCTGCCTGCCGGGACGCTCACTTCGCTCGCTTAGCTCGGAGTTCGGAGCACGTTCACTTCGTTCACTGGAGCTCGGAGTGAGGCACTTGGTGCCAGCATCTTAGCATCTTAGTCCCGCTTCGCGCGGCTTTGAGCTATGTGCTTTGTGGACGCTCGCTGTGCTCACTTGCGAGAAAATAGAAGTCGGAGGTCGGAAATCAGAGGACAGAAAACAGAAAAAATTTGAACTACAGAGAGCACAGAGGGATGGAGAGCTTGCTCTGTTTATCTTTGCTTGACCCTCATGAGCTCATGAGCTTATGAGCTTACGAGCTAAGGCGCGAAGCGCCTTTCTGTCTTA
>JAGYOO010000029.1 GCA_018399295.1 Candidatus Omnitrophota bacterium
GATGCGATTGTCTGGGCCTGGGAATTCATAACCGCTGAGCTTGGTTTGCCGGCGAACAGGCTGAAGGTTTCAGTCCATGTTAATGATGAAGAGGCATTCAATATTTGGCGACAACGGGTGGGAATCCCGGAGGACCGGATCTGTCGCCTGGGGGATAAAGATAATTTCTGGCCGGCTAACGCGCCGGAAGCCGGGCCCAACGGACCCTGCGGTCCCTGCTCCGAGATCTTCTATGATTGGGGTGAGGGAAAAGGCTGTGGGCGGGCGGATTGTTCTCCGGCCTGTGATTGCGACCGGTTTCTGGAGATATGGAATCTTGTGTTTACCCAGTACGACCGTCAGCCGAACGGAGGGCTGAAGCCCCTGCCACAAAGAAATATCGATACCGGGATGGGGCTGGAGCGGGTGGCCAGGGTAATGCAGCAGGTCACGACAAATTACGAGACCGATCTGTTCAGTCCGCTGCTTAAAGCCTTAAAGCAGGAGCTTAGCCGGGAAGGTCTGACGGCCGCGGATACCTGGATGAGCGGCCCGGCCAAGGCGATTGCTGATCATATCCGCGCTGCTGCCTTCGCTATTCTGGACGGGGCGGTCCCATCGAATGAAGAGCGGGGATATGTGATCCGGAAGCTTATTCGCCGGTCGATAATCTATGCAAAACAGGCCGGAATTACGGCGCCGTTCTGCTACAGGCTGATTTATCCGATCTCTGAGATAATGAACGAGCCTTATCCGGATCTGCGGCGCCGGCACGAGCATATCGCCGGAATCATTAAAAAAGAGGAAGAGGCATTCTGGAGTGTGCTGCGGGAACGTGCTCCGCAGGCGGAAGCCGCGTTTTCCGATTTAGCGGAAAAACTTCAGCAGACTGATGAACCGACTCGGCTGAAGGAAAGCGCCCGTCTGGCCTTTGTTCAGTATGACACCTTCGGGATACCACTAGAGGTTTCCCGCGATATCTCAGGCCGGTATGGATTACGGATCGATGATGAAGACTTTGAGCGGGAAATGGACCGGCAGCGGGAACGTTCCCGCGCGGCGACTAATCTTACAAAAGAGATATTTTCTCAGGGAATATCAAGATTCCTGCAGGGAGTAAGCAGCGAATTTATAGGTTACGACAGCCTTGAGGCTCAGACGGTGGTAAAAGCGATTTTCGTGCGGGGGAATCCGGTGGATTCGGTTTCCGCGGCTGACGAGGATGTGGATATCGTTCTGGAGACTACTCCGTTCTATGCTGAATCAGGCGGCCAGACCGGAGATAGAGGTATACTGTCCAACGCCAGCGCCGTGGCGAAGGTTTTGAACACATTAAAGGCTGACAATGCCATTCTGCACCAAGTCCGGATCGACAGCGGAACAATAAGTAAAGGTGATAGACTGACCGCGAGTGTGAATGTCTCTCTGCGTTTGGCTGCCGCCCGTAACCATACGGCCACCCATATTCTTCAGTTTGCGCTGCGGACGGTTCTGGGAGAACATATCGAGCAGTCCGGTTCTTTTGTCGGTCCGGAAAAGCTGCGGTTTGATTTTCCGCATCTAACCGCGTTGGATGGAAAAACCTTGCGGGAACTTGAGTCCATGATCAATCGATATGTTCAGGAGGACCTGCCGGTTTCAGTTGCGGTAATGGATCGCGCCCAGGCTGTGGAACAGGGCGCCCTGGCCTTTTTCCAGGAGAAATACGGGGAAAAGGTACGGGTGGTATCAGTCGGTGATATCTCCCGCGAATTGTGCGGCGGAACCCATGTCCGGGCCACCGGACAGATTGGGATGTTTAAGATAACCGCGGAGAGTTCGGCGGCTCAGGGGATAAGGCGGATTGAAGCGGTTACAGGTCAAAGGGCCTTGGTATTGATGCAGGACCGGGAGGCGCTGTTGGATAGGCTTGGTGGAATTTTGCGTTCACCTCCGGAGCAGCTTCCAGCGGCCGCAGAATCACTGATGCGTCAGCTGAAAGAACTCGAGCGGGAAAAACAGAATCTTCAATCCCGCGTATTAAGCGGCCGTACCGACGACCTCTTCAGTCAGACCGAGATGATTCAGGAAGTCAATGTCCTGACCGCGGAATTGCCGGATTACTCCATGGATTCTTTGCGCCGGACTTGGGATGAGGTCAAGACGCGTCTGAATCCGGTTATCTGCGTCTTGGGCGCCACGGGCGGTAAAAAACCGCTGCTGCTTGTCGGAGTAAGCTCGTCTCTGGCGGAAACCGGGTTGGATGCGGTAAAGATAATTCGCGCGGTGGCAGTTACCGCCGGCGGCGGCGGCGGCGGTAAAAAGGAACTTGCCCAGGCTGGAGCCCGGGATGACGAATCCTTGCGCAAGGCCCTGAACGGGGCAAAAGGCATTGTTAAAGAATTCTTAAGCGAGCGGGGGGCAACCGGATGATAATGGTAAAATATTCAGGCAAGACTCTGGAGAAGATTTACGGGAGGCTGGCTAATCGAAAAATCCGTGTGAAGCGCAAAGTGGAAAAAATAATCACGGATGTGATCGAAAAAAGAGACGAGGCCCTGGTTGCCTATACTAAAAAGTTCGACAAGGTCAGTCTTACGCCCCGCCAGATCTGCGTCAGCGAGGCCGAGACCAACGGCGCGTATCAGAATATCGATGCTGAGTTCATAAGTTGTCTGAAAGTCGCCATTGGAAACGTAAGTCGATTTTATAAAAAGCAGGTTAAAAAGTCATGGAAGATAAAGGCCGAAGACGGGGTTATCCTGGGAGAGAATTACCGGCCCCTGGAACGGGTCGGGATCTACGTGCCCGGTGGTACGGCTCCGTTGGTTTCATCGGTTTACATGAGTGTCCTGCCGGCGAAGATCGCCGGAGTAAATGAAATTTATCTGGCAACTCCCCCCGGACCAAACGGCGAGGTTAACCAGCATATTCTGGCTGTGGCCAATCTGCTGAAGGTTAATGCGGTATTTAAACTCGGAGGCGCTCAGGCAATCGCGGCCATGGCCTTTGGAACGCGGGTGGTTCCCAAGGTCGACAAGATAGTCGGCCCGGGCAATGAGTATGTCACCGAAGCGAAACGCCAGGTTTTCGGATACTGTGATATCGATATGCTGGCCGGTCCGAGTGAAGTGGCGATAATTGCCAATCAGCATGCCAATCCGGCTCACGTAATCGCTGATCTGAAGGCTCAGGCTGAGCATTCCATGGGTGTCTCGTTCCTGATCACTACCTCTAAAAAGTTGGCGCGGCTGGCTCGCAATGAGGTAAAAGATGGCTTTATTATTATGGTCAGGAATCTGGACGAGGCCGTGGATATGGCGAACCGAATTGCCCCCGAACATCTTCAGATAATGGTTCGCCGGCCAAATAAGCTTGTGCGGAACATTAAAAACGCCGGGGCGGTTTTTCTGGGAAGCTACACCCCGGTGGTAGTGGGAGATTATATCTCCGGCCCCAGTCACGTTTTGCCTACCAGCGGAACCGCCCGATTTTTTTCCGGGCTCGGAGTCAATGATTTTGTCAAAAGCACTCATGTTATCGGTTATTCGAAAAAGGCGCTGGAGCGGGTAGCTCCGGCGATTGAAAAGATAGCCTCACTTGAAGGTATGGAAAAGCACGTGGCTTCGGTGAAGGCCAGATTTGAATAAGGAGAATTAAAATGACAGCCAAAAGCGCGAGTATCAGAAAGGCCCGGATCAACCGGAAGACAAGGGAAGTGGATATTCAGGGGAAATTAGTGGTTGACGGCAGCGGGAAGAGTAAGATAAAGACACCATTTCCTTTTATGGACCATATGTTGGATCTGTTTGCTTTTCACGGCCTGTTTGATCTGGAGTTGAAGGTTAAGAGCGATTTGAGTCATCATGGTATTGAGGATATTGGAATTGCCGTGGGCGGGGCTCTGGTCAAGGCGCTCGGACAGGGGAAGGGGATCAGGCGTTACGGGTATGCCTATGCTCCCATGGATAAAACTCTGGTTCGGTCAGTCGTGGACATCAGCGGCCGTCCTTCGATCCGGCTGGAAGAGTCTCTTTCTCCGGTTGCCGCTCCCTCGGTCATTACTCCATTATCCGGTCGGGAAGAATTCTGTTTTGAAGATCTTAATCATTTTTTTGAAGGTCTTTGTCTTCACGGCAAACTGACTTTGCATATTGATTATCGCTATGACGGCGACACGCACCATCTCTGTGAAGCGATGTTTAAAGCGCTTGGTATGGCCCTGGACCGGGCGACCTCGCTTGATCCGCGGCGCAAAGGAGTTTCTTCGACAAAAGGAGTTTTGGATTTCTAAACACTATGAGAATAGTTCCGGCCATTGATCTAAAAGACGGCAGGGTTGTCCGGTTATTTCAGGGCCGGTATGATCGAGAACAGGTCTATGATCTTGATCCCTTGGATACTGCGCGGCGATGGAAACAGGCTGGCGCCGGACTTCTGCACATCGTTGATCTTGACGGTGCCCGTTCCGGATCTCCCCGTAATCTGAAAATAGTTCAGATGATCGTGGACAAAACCGGCATGTCCATCCAGTTCGGCGGAGGAGTTCGCAAGATTGAATCGGTTAAAGACGTGCTGGAAGCCGGAATCGAGCGGGTAGTAGTGGGGACCGCTTTTTTCACCGATCTTGACTTTCGAGACAAGATTAACCGGCTGAAGCCGGATTTGCGGAACCGGGTCGTGGCGGGGATTGACTGTGTTTTAGACGCGGAAGCCGGATTTCTGGTTCGGATCGCCGGCTGGACCGGTAAAACGCTTATCGATCTGCCCCAGGCGTTGGAGATGGCCGCTTCGGCCGGTCTGACCCGGGCCGTTGTCACGGATATTGGCCGGGACGGGAGCCTGACCGGGCCGAACCTGGTTTTTCTTCAGGAGGTTCTGCGTCTTGCTCCAAAGATGGAGATAACCGCTTCCGGCGGTGTTTCCTCTCTTGAAGATATTATTGCGCTGGCTGAGCTGGCAAGGAGATTTTCTAATCTTAATCAGACAATCGTAGGCAAGGCCCTGTATGAACAACAAGTCGACTTAAAGGAGGCAATTGAAAGATGCGGGAAGAAAGACCTCAAACTCGAAAATTGACGGTTAAGGATGAATTTGACGTAAAAGATCTAAAGTATGACGCGAATGGATTGATTCCGGCAATCATTCAGGACGCTGATAACGGACAGGTGCTGATGATGGCGTATATGAACGAGAAATCACTGCGCAGGACGCTGGAGACCGGGCTTTGTAACTATTGGTCGCGGTCCAGAAATACTTTTTGGCTGAAGGGCGAGACATCCGGTCATTTTCAGGAGGTCGAAAATATCTACTACGACTGTGACCGGGATACCTTGTTGTTTAAAGTCAGACAGATCGGCGTGGCCTGCCATACCGGGGAGAGGACCTGCTTTTATAAAAGGCTGGTCTAGCGTGAAAGTGAATGATCTATCCGAAGCGGGAAGAGTTTAAGAGACTGGCTGCCAAAGGGAACGTTATTCCTGTTTACCGGGAATTGCTGGCGGACATGGAGACTCCGGTCTCGGCGTTTCTTAAAATAGACCGCGGCCGGTTTTCTTATCTGCTCGAATCAGTCGAAGGCCAGGAAAAGATCGGCCGGTATTCCTTTCTTGGGAGTCAGCCTTCTCTTATCTTCCGAAGCAAGGGGCGGCGAATCGAGATCCTGAGACGGGAGAAGGGCCGGTTCAGGAAAAGGACCTTTATTACTGAAGGTAATCCACTGGAAGAGATCCGTCGACTGATCAAGGAATACAGGTTCGTTTCAAATGAAAAGCTGCCCCGGTTCTGCGGCGGGCTGGTCGGATATATCGGGTATGATATGGTTCGGTTTTTTGAAGAGATTCCCGATGATAATCCGGACGAGCCTGGATTTCACGATGCTGTCTTTTTTCTTACGGATACGATATTGATCTTCGACCATGTCGAACGAAAGATCAAGGTGGTATATAACGCCTGCCTGAAACCAAAGGAAGACCTGGACGCGGTATATGACCGGGCTCAGGCCGCGGTGGAGGAAATCGCCTGTCGCCTGCTGCGGCCGCTTAAGTCACGCCGGAGACAGCCGAAGGCGAGCGAAAAGCCGGCCTCTCTGGAATCAAATATGAGCCGGAGTGAGTACAAGAAAGCGGTAAACCGGGCTAAGGAATATATTCGTAGTGGCGATATAATCCAGACCGTTATTTCCCAAAGATTTAAAACCCTCCTGGATATTGCCCCCTTTGACCTGTACCGGGCGTTGCGGATAGTTAATCCTTCGCCCTATATGTATTATTTAAATCTTGACGGAGTCAAGATTGTGGGATCTTCGCCGGAGGTAATGGTAAGATGCGAGGATGGAGTGGCGGAGGTCAGACCAATTGCCGGCACCCGGCCTCGGGGCGATTCAGAAGAAGACGATCGCAGGCTGAGCCGGGAGCTTCTGTCCGATCCTAAGGAACTGGCCGAACATATAATGCTTGTTGATCTGGGGAGAAACGATCTTGGCCGAATCTGCCGTTATGGAAGCGTGGAAGTCAAGGAGCTGATGCGGATCGAGAAGTATTCCCATGTCATGCACATTGTCAGCGATGTTAAGGGAATATTACCCCGCCATTATGACGGTATCGATCTTATCCGGGCTACCTTTCCCGCCGGGACAGTCACCGGGGCTCCAAAAATTCGGGCAATGGAGATTATTGATGAGCTGGAGAATACGCGCCGCGGACCTTATTCCGGATGCGTCGGCTACTTAAGTTTTTCCGGAAATCTGGACATGTGTATAACAATTCGCACAGTGTTAATCAAAAACGGATACCTTTATATTCAGGCCGGTGCCGGAATTGTCGCGGACTCGGTTCCGGAGACTGAATACAAAGAGACAGTAAACAAGGCCCGCGCTTTGCTGAAGGCGCTGGAAGTAGCACGGCAGGACCTGCTCTGACTCAGGAAAGGAATATTTACCTTGACCTTATGCTTCTGATCATAGATAACTACGACTCATTTACCTATAATCTCGTCCAGTATTTCGGTCAGTTGGGAGAGAAGGTCCGGGTGTATCGCAACGATCGGATAACCCCGAAACGGATTGAAAAGATTAATCCGGCCTATATTGTTATTTCTCCCGGTCCCTGTACTCCGAAGGAGGCGGGAAATTCCTGTGAGATCATCCGGAAATTCGCCGGGAAAATACCTCTGCTGGGAGTCTGCCTGGGGCACCAGTGCATTGGATATGCCTTTGGTGCTGTTATCGGCCGGGCCCCGGTCCTGATGCATGGAAAGACCTCAGCGATCAGGCACGACGGTAAAGGGGTTTTTCGAGGTTTGCCTGATCCGTTTACCGCTACCCGCTACCATTCTCTGGTAATTGAAGAAAAATCAATGCCCCTGGAATTCTCCGTGACTGCCCGCTCCGAAGACAATCAGATAATGGGGATTCGGCATCGTCGTTGGCCGGTGGAGGGCGTGCAGTTTCATCCGGAGTCCGTGCTTACCGAATGCGGTCTGCGGCTTCTGGATAATTTTTTAAGGAGGCGAAGGCGATGATCCGTGACGGCATAAAATCCGTGGTAGCTGGAAAAGATCTCAGCCGGGAGATGACTGAGGCCGTGTTTACGGAAATAATGGAGGGAACAGCCAGTCCCTCCCAGATCGCGTCGTTTATCACGGGATTGGGGATCAAGGGGGAGACAGTGGAGGAGATAACCGGAGCGGCGACAATAATGCGCCGGTTTGCCGTTAAGGTCAGGGGGGGCGACGGGGTTATCCTGGACACCTGCGGTACCGGAGGAGACAGCAAGTCTTCACTGAATGTATCCACGCTCTCCGCGCTGATTGCCGCCGGATTGGATGTGAAGGTGGCAAAACACGGAAATCGGAGCGTTTCCAGTAAATGCGGCAGCGCGGACCTTCTTGAACAGCTGGGCGTAAACATCTCCGCGGATCCGGCGACAATGGAGAAATGTCTTAACCAGGTGGGGATCGCCTTTCTATTTGCTCCGGCCATGCACAAGGCAATGAAATATGCCGCGGTTCCCAGAAGAGAAATCGGAATCCGGACGATTTTTAATATTCTCGGTCCGTTGACAAACCCGGCTGGCGCTACGAATCAGCTGGTGGGGGTGTTCGCGCGGGAGTTAGGCCAGACCATGGTAAAAGTTCTGGCCAACCTGGGTTCCCGGCACGCGCTGGCGGTGCATGGTAATGACGGGATGGATGAAGTAAGCCTTAGTGATGATACATGGATATGGGAGTGGAAGGACGGTAATTTAAAGGAGTTTAAAATCCGTCCGGAACAGTTCGGTTTCCGGCGCCGTTCTCAGGAAGAGAGCCGCGTCTGCGGTCCGCAGGAAAGCCAGGAGCTTTGCCGCGATATCCTTAAAGGTAAAAAGGTGCGGGGACGTGAATTGGTGATTATCAATTCCGCGTTTGCTCTTTACGCGGCTGACCGGGCGTCATCAATCGAACAGGCCCTTAAACAGGCGGAAGAGAGCCTGGATAAAGGGCTGGCTTGGGAAAAACTCCGGCTGCTGATAGAAAAAAGTCATGAATTTTCTGGATAAGATCGTAAGACGGAAAAGACAGGAGCTGCTCAGGCGAAAAGCCCGGCAGCCGCTTAAACGGTTGCGCGAGCGGGTGGAGGCGGCGCGAAAAGTCGATCGCCGCGATTTTATCGGTGCGATAAAGAGCAGTCCGAGAATTCCGGCTTTTATCTGTGAACTGAAACGCGCCTCACCGTCAAAGGGCTGGTTGTGCCGGGATCTGGACCTGCCCAAGGCAGCCAAAGTTTATGAACAGGAGGGGGCGGCCTGTATTTCGGTGCTTACTGACACGGGGTTCGGAGGAAAGCTCTCGGATCTTCGGGCAGTTCGCAAAAGCAGCGGCCTTCCTCTTCTGCGGAAAGATTTTATATTAGAAGAATATCAGATTTACGAATCTGTTTTGGCCGGGGCTGATGCCGTGCTTTTGATCGCCGCGCTGCTCAGTGCCTCACGTTTGCGCGAATTGATCATCCATGCCGCCCGGGTAGGGCTTCAGATGCTGGTGGAGGTGCACTGCCAGGAGGAACTGGAAAAAATTGATTTCAGATCCGTGCGGCTGCTGGGGATCAATAACCGGAATCTCTCAGATTTTCGGACGGATCTGGCGGTAACCGAGATGATAATGAAGTCGATTCCGGCGGATACTGTCGTAGTGAGTGAAAGCGGGATCTCAAGCCGGAAAGATGTTCTCAGACTTAAACGGGCGGGAGCGCGGGCTTTGCTTGTCGGGGAGACTCTGGTGAGTGCCCCGGACATCGCGGGCCGAATAAGGAGCCTGCAGGGGAGAAAAATATGATCAGAGTTAAAATATGCGGAATTACGAGGACCAGCGACGCTGCCTGGGCGGCCTTGTGCGGCGCCGATGCCCTGGGATTCGTGTTTGCCGATAGTTCACGCCGGGTCAAGCCGGAGAAAGCCGCTTCGATCATCCGCCGGTTGCCTCCGTTTATCAGCTCTGTGGGAGTATTTGTAAACGCACCCTTATCCGAAGTTCGCCGGATATTGCGGATATGTCCGTTGGATGTCCTGCAGTTTCACGGTGAAGAAGACGATGAGTATTGCGGCCGCTTCCGTAAATGTTGTAAAATAGTAAAAGTGATCAGGGTTTCCGATAATATTCCCCCAGCTGTTTTTCGCAGCTACAGAAATGCTGATGCCTTTCTTCTGGATACCTTTGTTGCCGGTAAGCACGGGGGCACCGGAAGGACCTTTAATCCATCCTTGCTTGCCGGGATTAAGACCGCCAAACCGTTGATTATTGCCGGAGGCCTTAACCCGGAAAATATCCGGCAGATGTTGAACCGGTTTCGCCCGTTTGGAGTGGATGTTTCCGGAGGAGTGGAAGCGAGACCCGGGAAAAAAGACCCCGGCCTGGTTCGCCGGTTTATCCGATATGTTAAAATGATAGAATGATCAGGGGTGAATAATGGATGAAATGCACGAGAAGGAAAAGCACAATATCTTTACAGAAGAAGAGATTAAGCGGAAGCTTTATGGGGAAAGCTACCTGGAAAAAGATAAGCCGCA
>JAGYOO010000290.1 GCA_018399295.1 Candidatus Omnitrophota bacterium
TCAATTCGATCGTGTCCGAATGAGCGCCGCGGGGCCGGCCGGGCTGTTGACTGCTGTAATCCATCATTGCCGGACCGTCATGTTGTTTCCAGGTGTCAGCTGCCCTTCGCAATGCCTGTTCAGGTGCGAGAGAACCGGGATTAACCGCGTGGTGAAACCAATCGAACAGCACCGGCACCCCGGTCTGCCGGTTCAGATCCAGACAATCCTCCACGCGATAGCTTTTTTCGTCATTTTCAATCACCAGCCGGCGCTTAACCATCGCGTCCAGGTCCTCATAACGCCGGCAGAACCGTTCTTTGGATTTCTCCTTATCCCCGTAAACCCCGCCCACGTGCAGCTGGATTTTAGCTGTTAGGTCAAGCCCCATCATCTCCAGAACCTCGGCATGATATCTTAACTCCCGCAGACTATTCTGAAGGATCCGCTCTTCCAGAGAATTGATGATTATAAACTGATCCGGATGCAGAGAGATCCGGATATTGTTATCCCGGATAAGCCTGCCGATCCGCGTAAAATCGGTCTCGAACATTTTCTGCCAGGGGAATTTGCAGACAGGATGCGAAGCAAACGGCACTAACTGAGAGGTTATCCGAAAAAAAAGAATACCATTGCGGACATTATAGCTAAGCATGGAAAAAAGGCAATCAAGATTATTCCGGATCGCGGCGATCATCCGTTCCTCTGAATAGGATTTCAAACGGAAGGTGCGACCGCTTTTACAGTTAATCGATGAATTAATACAGGGATATCCGATTTTCATCTAATAAGTTCAGGAGCGTAACAGCTAAGCCTTCTTAAGCTGCTCCCGCGCCTTGCGCAGCTTGTAAACGAACATTCCTTTTTTGAACTGAACTGTCCATCCCTTCACTATAAACCAGCCGGTGAAACGGGTCAATGAATTACGCCAGCCGCGATACCATTTTCTCCAGCCGAATTTAATAAAGTTTATGTTATACAGAAAAAAAATCATCGACGGAAACGAGATAACATGGAAACCGAGCAGAAACATGTACCGGAACTGGTAGAACCGGCTCATCAGCTGCCGAACCGCCGCGTGCATCTCTTCAGCGCTCATCGGGGCATCCGGCTCGAACAGGGGGAAATTTCCGTCATAATATTCCCACCCGATATCCTGAAGCGGATATATCCGGTTCCGGGCCAGGAGCCGCTGCCGCAGCTCGGTACCGGGAAGCGGAACAGGCATAAGCACCTGAATCGTGTCGATCCGGGCCTGCTTAATAAACCTCTGATATTTTCTTACCCGTTCTTTGAGCGACAGATGATACTCCATGCCGTCCTGCATCGGATAACCGAAGATGAACATCCCGTGCACCAGAAATCCCATCCGATGGTAGATCCGGGCCATATCTACCATATCCCGGGCGCGCACCCGCTTGTTCATCGCCTTGAGCTCCTCGTCTATCGGCGATTCAAATCCGACCGCCAGGCTGTTGATCCCCGCCTCCCGCATTGCCTTAAGCAGTTCGAGATCGCGTGACTTATCCAGCCGGATCTGGACGGTAAAATCCAGGCGCCGCCCGATATCCCGCTGATAATCCCGCAGCATCCCGCAGAGGCGGATAGTCTCCGAACGAAATTGTCCGAACAGATCATCCACTACGAAGAAATGCCGTGCGTCGTGAATCTCCACCAGACCGCGAATAATCTCCATGAACCGTTCAGTCGAGGCAGAACGCGGCCGGCCCCGGACAGTACAAAATTCACAATCCATACCGCAGCCCCGGATCCGGCCGATAGGATAAAGTTTCAACGCCGCGTACCGCACCAGGGAAAAATCCGGAACAGGCAGCCTGTCAAAATCCATAATCTCTTCCCGTGGAGCAGTCTGGATTATCTTCCCGGCCTGTTTATAAGCGATTCCCGGGATCTGCTCCAGAGGTGAATCGGTTTCTAAAGCCCGCAGCAATTCCCGGATAGTGTTTTCACCCTCGCCGATAACAAGATAATCGATATCCAAATCAAGGGCCTCAGCGATATTTTCCTTTGAAAAGTGCTGGCCGCCGGCAATCACCGCAGCTCCGCGATCCTTATAGAACCGGGCGATCTGATAAAGCCGGGGAATCGTGCTTGTCAGTCCGCCGTAGAGCCCAATGACATCAGCCGGCCGCTCCTGATCCAGGTACTCGTGGTCCGGCTCTCTGAAAGCGTTTTTCGGGCCGTACCGGCGCTGATTATTTTCATCAATCACCTCAACCCAGATTGTCTGCTTTCCTTCATAAA
>JAGYOO010000291.1 GCA_018399295.1 Candidatus Omnitrophota bacterium
AATGATATCCCCTTTGATCCGCACATCTGCCCGGTCTCTACTTCAAATCGAGGGGCGCTGTGGAACTTAGACGGCGAGTTTTCCGCGTATTCATAACCCCGGCCTTTTTTGGTGATAAGATGCAGCAGCACCGGCTCATCCATGTCCGAAACCCGGTTGATCGTGGAAACAATATCCGGGATATTATGTCCGTCAATCGGACCGAAATAGCGGAAACCAAGATCTTCAAACAGCATCCCCGGCACAAGCAGATTTTTGAGGGATTTTTCCAGCTGCTTTGCCGCGCGCAGAGCCCGGAATCCAAACCAGGGAACGTGCTTGAGGACTCTCTGGATATCCTTCCTGATCCGATTAAAGCCCGGACTGGTCACCAGCAGGTTCAGGTACCGGGTAAGGGCGCCAATACTCGGCGAAATGCTTAATTCATTGTCATTAAGGATAACCATCAGATTTTTTCGGAGATGCCCGGTATGATTCAGGGCCTCGAGGGCCATGCCTCCGGCCAGCGAGGCATCGCCGATAACCACCGCGACCTTCTGACCTTTGATCTTCCGGATATCCCGGGCCGCGGCCAGCCCCAGGCCCCAGGAGATCGAGGTGGAACTATGGCCGACAGTGAACAGATCAAAAACCGGGCTTTCCTCCCGGTCCGGAAACCCGCTCAGCCCCCCCCCTTGCCGCAGGGTATGAAATTCACTCTGGCGGCCGGTAAGAAGTTTATGCGTATAGGACTGGTGTCCCACATCCCAGAGAATATGGTCATCCGGCGCTCTCAGGCAATAGTGCAAAGCAATGGTCAATTCGACAGTTCCTAGATTGGTAGCCAGATGACCGCCAGTCCGGGAAACCGTGGCAATAATCAGTTCGCGGATATCGCGCGCTATCTGTTCCAGTTCGGCTATCGAGAGTTTTTTAAGATCCCGCGGGCATTTTACCCGGTCAAGCAGTTTTTCCATTTCCGATTTTTACTCCAGGTCTTCTTTCAAGACATCCTCTTCGAATCCTTCAAGTTCAAATTTTTCCCCTTCTTTGCGCACAAGAACATCCACCCGCTTCTTGGCCTCTTCCAACTTCCGCTGACAAAGCGCCATAAGCTTCATTCCCTCTTCATAGCGCTTCAGGCTCTGGTCCAGAGAGATATCCTCAGACTCCAGTTCTTCGGCGATTTTTTCCAACCGCTGCAGCGCGGCTTCAAAAGAAACCTCTTTTTCCTTCATAACTCCTTATCCTCCACCCGGCTTATAATTATCCCTTTATTCAGCATTGTTCTTAAAATATCCCCTCTTTTCACAACATCCGCGCTCTTAAGCGGCTTACCGTCAACCGATGTTACGCTGTAACCCCGGGCCAGAATCGCCAGGGGATTGAGGTTCAGCAGCCGGCCGCTGATCTGCTTTGTCCGGCTTTCCTTAACAAGCATCATGTGTCTCAACCCGGCGGCCAGCGCCCGCCCGGTTTCCTGGATCCTTCCCCCCAGGGAAGTAATTATCACGATATATTTGCTCAGCCGCCGGCGCAGCCCGTTTAACTGTTCCGTCCGGACCTTTACCAGATGCAAAAGGTGCAGTTTAAGCGACTTTTCCAAACCATCCACCCGCTGCAGATACTGTTCGATTACTGCCTGCGGCCGGCGCAGGGCATAGCTTTTAGCCGTTCGCTGCAGCGAAAGCCGGCAGAGATTCAATCGCCGGAGCAGTGACTGGCGCATCCTCTCATTCAGATTCTTCAGGTCCCGGATCAAACGAAACTTCTCCTTAACCACCAGCTCCGCTGCCTCAGTCGGCGTAGCCGCCCGCAGGTCCGCCGTAAAGTCACAGATGGTAAAATCGATCTCATGTCCTACGGCTGAGATGACCGGGATCCGGGAGGAAAACACCGCCCGCGCCACGGGTTCTTCATTAAACGGCCAAAGATCCTCCAGGCTTCCGCCGCCCCGGCCCACGATTATCACATCGATTTTCTTGTAATCGTTAAGATCCCGGATTCCCTGAGCAACATCCTGAGCCGCGGTCTTGCCCTGTACCAGGGCAGGGCGGATCACGATGTGCACATTGGCGTAACGCCGGTTTATTACTCTTAAAATATCACGCAGGGCCGCGCCCGTTCCCGAGGTCACAATCCCGATGCGCTGCGGCAGAAACGGGATCGGACGCTTGCGCTTTTCGTCGAACAACCCTTCTTCGGACAGCTTCTTCTTAAGCTGTTCGAATGCCAGCTGAAGAGCGCCTACCCCCTGCGGCTCG
>JAGYOO010000292.1 GCA_018399295.1 Candidatus Omnitrophota bacterium
TACACTTTCGCGGCTTTAAAATAATACTCTCCAGCCATCCGGTACAACCCGTCATTGCAGCAGTACACTGCCAGTTCGGCAAAAACTTTTGCCGCCCGAATCCGCCTTTTAAATACCGACATGTCCCCGGCTATCTCTTTTTTATTGATAATCCTCAGGTGATTGGCCGCCCGTTTCCGGTAATCCCGGCTTATCTGAGAATAGGGATGAATCCGGTACTTAGTCAGGCACTTATCCAGGTATCCAAAGGGGAACTTTTTCGCCATCCTGAGCCAGAAGTCGTAGTCCGAGGAACCGATAAGACTTTCGTCGATCATCCCGGTCCGTTCCAGACAGGTCTTCCGGAACATTGTGGTAAGGTTCCAGATAAAGTTTCCTTCATAAAGAGATTCAAATGATGTCTTCCGGGCCGGCGCCTTTCTCCACTCCTTGATGATCTCACCGTCATCGTTAATCACGTAAGTGGAACAGGAAGAAAAAGCGAACTCTGGATTTTTAATCATAAACTCTACCTGTATCTCCAGTTTCTCCGGCAGCCAAACGTCATCTGAATCCAGGAAACAGATGAATTCTCCTTCAGCGTGACGCAAGGCCAGGTTGCGCGCGACCGGCGCTCCCCTGTTTTCCTGATAAAGTCGTTTTATTTTGGTGCCGTACTTATCAAGAATAACGGAAGTCTCATCAGTGGAACCATCATCCACGACAATCACCTCATAATTCGAATAGGTCTGATTCAAAGCACTGTCAATCGCTTCGCGGATATATCTGGCGCGGTTAAATGTAACAATAATAACGCTTATCCTGGGAACTATTTTTAAGGGCATACTTATTTCCTGTTACCGGCTTTGCGGGCTTGTTTCCTGTTTTAAGATATTTCCCATAAAAACAGGGATATTAGCGGACGCGGTCCTGACCGCAAATTTCAGCTTTCCGGAAATAAACCGGTCTATCACCATAAAAAAGGGGAGAAGGTCGTCCCGAGCAAAATAGGTATGCGCGACCTTACCCTGAAAGGAAGAAAGCCATTCCCTAAAACTCAATTCTCCTGCCTGCCTGTATCGAAAAAAGGAGGTTATATCCAGCTCCAGATTCACCAGCTTCACGCCAGGCCGGAATCCCGCTGTTTTCTGAGGCATACCGATCAGATCCCTGTAACATATATAGGGAAGGTCAACGCCGGAGGCAACAGCCAACTCGTTGCTCATCAATGTCCTCAGGTTCGCCTCAACGAATTTAATCATGCCATCCCGGCTGTCTTCCTTAAATTCAATCCCGACAAATCCGGTGTACCCCAGTTTCCGGCAAAACGCGTCCCCCATCTCCAGTATCCGGGAATTATATTCAGAGACATGCATGCATCCGATTCCGAAATTTATCGGGTACTGACGCAGCTTGCGCTTTGAAAACAGGGCCAGGGGTTGGGATTTCTGATCATAATACCCGAGAAACGTAAAGATCCGGTCATCCCGGCCGGGAATCAATTCCTGAATCATCATCTTCTGCCCCGCGCTGGTCAATTGACGAAACTCACGCCGCAATTCCGCCTCAGATTCAACCACCACCAGCTTCTTGCTTCCAAACCTCTGCTTCCAAAGATGGGAAAAGGCAGGTTTCAGGCAGCATGGAAATTTAAGCTTCCGAATAAACAGATCCAAATCTTCTTCTTTCTCGACAAAATATGTGACCGGGCAGGAAAACCCGAGGTCTTTAGCGCGATGGAACGCCTTTCTTTTGTCAAGAAAGGTTTCTACTATTTCAGGTGAAGGCAGATTGAACCGGAAGTATTTCCGGAGCCTTTTTCGTTCAGCTGAAACCGTCCGTAGAAATTCATCAGCCGTTACTATCAGAATCGGCCGTTTCTTCTCATACTGTTTCCCCAGTTCTGACAGACAACGGATAAAATCAGCCGGCGCTTTTCCCGGATCAGGACAAATGCGCTTTTCCCGGCAATAACATGAATTCAAACCGGGCTGCCGAGCGTTAAAGTCAATGCCGATAACCTTAATTCCTTTTCTTCCCAAAGAGCGGGAGACAGACAGGCCGTTAGCTGTCATTCCCAAAACCACTGCCGGAACTTTATTATCAGATATTAATCTCATAGAAACCTGATTTTATTTGTTTTTTCAAAACTAATTTTTAATCTAATATATTATCTTCGGAAGAATTAGTAAATTTCCCCTTCCCCCTTTTTTCTGATCTATGTCTACGGAAAGGAAATAAA
>JAGYOO010000293.1 GCA_018399295.1 Candidatus Omnitrophota bacterium
CTGCAGGCCTCTCACTTTGAAACAGAGGGCGTTTCCAAGATTCGGGATACAAGTGAAAATGACGCGTATGAAAACACGGTCTTCTCCGGCCGGTACGGCCGGGCGCTCGGTGATTGCGCGGATTTCTCTCTGAGCCTGCGCCGTAATTACGCGGATTTTGAGATTGACGACGGTTTTCCGCTGAAGGACGATCCGAATCATCGGATCGAATCCGAGATGTTTATTTCCCGGGCCGAGCTCGCGATCCAGACAGCCGAGCGCTGGGACCAGTCTCTGGCCGTTTCTTTTTTGACTATGGACCGAAAGGATGTCGATCCTCCGGACAGCGTAGATACGCTGGAGGATGATTATTCACGGTTCCGCGGTGATAAAAAAGAGTTGGAATGGCTTAATAACTTTTCTGTTTTTGATTCTGACCTGGAAACTATTGGTCTGGAGTACCAGGAGGAACGCGGCTCATCGTTTTCTGATTCAGTTTTGTTTTCTTCCCGGTTTGACCGTAAACAGGCCCAGACCCGGGCCGTGTTTCTTCAGTCGCAGCTGATGCCGGCCCCGGAGCTGTCGCTGACCGCCGGAGTTAGAGCGGAAGATCATGACCGCTTTGGAACAGAAACGACCTGGAGCGCGTCTTTATCCAGGCTCTGGCCGGCCCGCAATCTTCGGCTTCGCGCCAATTACGCTACGTCGTTCAAGGCGCCGTCGCTTTATCAGCTTTATTCAAGTTTTGGCAATGAAGCTTTGGAGGCGGAGAAAAGCCGGGGATATGATGTCGGTCTGGAGCAGCAATGGCTTGACTCCCAACTGACGGTTTCCCTGGCTTACTTTAATAATCAGTTTCGTAATCTCATCGACTGGGTATCTACCGGTCTCTGGACTGGGCAGTACCAGAATTTCGGCAAGGCCGAAACAGACGGATGGGAGGCCCGGCTGGTGTGCCAGCTGAAGGAAAATCTGGAGACCGGGGTCAATTATACATATACTCAGACCAGAGACCTGTCGACCGGAGATGAGTTCGGCCGGCGGCCGGAGAACGAGGCAGCGGTTTATGTGAACTGGCAGCCTGATCCCTGGAGTTTTTCTCTTTTGGCCGCCTACGTCGGAAGCCGTTGGGATGATAATGCCAATCTGACCCGGCTGAAGCACTATTACCGGGTCGACGCGCGCGTTGCCCGTCGGATTGCCGAGGCAGTCAGCATATTTGGCCGGATCGAAAATCTGTTTGACCGGGAGTATGAAACCGTGCGGGGTTACGCCGGTTTGGAGCAATCACTTTACGCCGGGATCAAAGCGGAGTTTTAATGATTTTAAAAGACGCCCCCGCTGTCGCGGGATTGCTGTTATCGCTGCTGGTTCATCTGGTCCTGCTGGCCGGACCGGCGGCCCCGGTTTTCCCGGTCCGCACGGAGACATCCGTAGTTCCGGTTCCCTGGGGAAAAAAAGAGCTTTCCGAACTGCCGGATATCAGACTGATCGCCCTGTATTCATCCCGGAAGGAGGGAACGGCCGAAGAGTCTTTTGGAACAGGCGGAGATACGGCAGCCGGGGCGGGTGATTCTTCCCAGGCTGCGCTGCTTTATCAGGAGCGGGTTAAAAAGCAGATTCAGAAACAAAGGCAATACCCGTTGTCAGCGCGGCAGCGGGGCCTGCAGGGGACAGTGGATCTGAGGTTTAAGATTGACGGTCAGGGCCGTCCGGATCGGATAACTGTTTTGACCTCGTCCGGACTGAAGGTTCTTGATAAGGCGGCCCGGGAAACAGTTAGCCGCGCGGCCCCTTTCCCCCGGCCCGGCGAACACGGAGTGGTGGGGCCGGTGAGTATTCAACTCCAGTTTGTTTTCTCTTTGAACGGGAGTTGATTGACAGGCCGGTCGTTCAGGAGCTAAAATAAACAAAAAGGCGGTGAGCGATGAATCCTCTGGTGCTTGTTCTCCTGGCGGAAGGGTTTGAAGAAATGGAGGCGGTTATCAGTATTGATATTCTTCGCCGGGCTGGTCTTGAGGTGAAGACTGCGGCCGTAGGCGAAGATATTCTGGTGCGCGGTTCCCGCGGCATTTCAATCCGTGCGGATATGTTCTTAAAGGATTTTTCGCTGTTCCCGGAGGCGCTGGTATTACCCGGAGGCCTTCCGGGAGCTGACAATCTCGCTGACTCGGAGCAGGTGATAGGGCTTCTGAAAGAGTGCGCGCGCCGCGAAAAACTGGTGGCCGCTATCTGCGC
>JAGYOO010000294.1 GCA_018399295.1 Candidatus Omnitrophota bacterium
TTACGATAAAGATTAGCAATATCCGCGTGAAGGGAAATATTAAAAAAATCATACGCCCGGCGCAGATCATGGACCGCGGCAGCCATTATGGCGTGGATCGAGGGGCTCAGGGAGGATTTATGAACCGTTCGGTCGATGTAATAGATATAATTGGCAGCCTTAACGTCTTCAGGAAATTCAGCCTGCAACAGAAATAACAGCATCAGTACGTCCGCCTGCTTTACCAGCTGAGTCTTTTCCAGATCCCGCGCGCTCAATCCTTCGGGAATAAGCGGTAATCCGTTCTGGTTCGTCTTTTCCGGAATAATCTCCTTTAACTTAAAAAATCCGTCAAACTGCTCGATCATCCGGTTCCGGCCCAGGTTGAACTTTATTCCCTCCGCCATCTTTCGCCAGGTCTCCGGTTCCTCCTGACGCAGACTGATTTTTTTCGCCAATGGCTCAAACAGTGTCCCTTCCCCCCGCAACCGGTAATACATCTTTTCCGCGGCGCGCAGATTCCAGCGAGCCATTAAATTGGTAAAGGCGTTATTATTCACATCCACGTGAAACTCATCCGGACCGATTACGTGCTCAATGCCGCACTTCTGACCATCCTTATCGAATCTGATCAGAGAGGCCCAGAACCGCGCGGTTTCGAACAGCATCTCATACCCGTATTGACGCATAAAGTCTTCGTCCCCGGTCATTGCGTAATACTGCATCAAAGCGTAAGCAACGTCAGCCACGATATGATACTCCATCTGATGGGTATGGATCCGGGTTATCGTCCCGTCCACGTCCCGGGCCCATTCCGGGGTCTCTTCGCTGCCGGTATCCGCCGATTCCCAGGCAAACCGCGCCCCCCGATATCCTGTTGCTTTGGCCAGCTCCCGCGCCTTATCCAGCCGATTCCAGCGGTAAAGCAGCATACTTCTGGCGATCTCCGGGAAGTTAAACAGAAAAAAAGGAAGGATAAAAATTTCAGCATCCCAGAAGACATGGCCGCGGTAACCTTCC
Source organism: Candidatus Omnitrophota bacterium (assembly GCA_018399295.1). GTDB lineage: Bacteria > Omnitrophota > Gorgyraeia > B26-G9 > B26-G9 > M55B170. The sequence continues at coordinate 1,000 of JAGYOO010000294.1, forward strand.
CCGCTGAGGGTCCTCGCCCCCACACTGGAAAAACCATTATCGCAGTTTCCGCTTATAAGCATATGATAAATATTAAACCTCAGATTCGTCTGGACATCGTCACCAGCATTCCGGATCCGGACATCCGCTCTCTTCCAGAGACCTTGCCAGGTCCGGACATGGCTGTCCAGGGTCTCCTCAGCCCCGGCATCAAAGGCCTGCCGAAACACCGCATAGGCCTCGTCCCGACACTGCCGCAGATCCTCGGTCGCGGGGCAGTGCTTAAGGCAGAAGATACGGGTAAACTCCATGGGTGTGTTTTTTTTAAATCGAAGGCGAAGCACGTGTTCCGGCACGACCTTTCGTTTCCCCTCAGTTTCAAGAACCAGACCGGACCAGTAAACAATAGTATGTTTTTTTTCCAGAGTCTGCACGATCAGATAGTCAAACCCCTCTCTCTGCCCGACTTCGCGGATCCGATACAAGCGTTTTCTCCCTTCACTGAGGATCCCGCCGTTATCTGCGGAAAAATCAATGCTGCTGGTGATGTCGACAACGCAATCCTGATCAAGAGCAGTAAGGGAGACCCGCATCAGCCCGATGTTTTTGCGGTCCATGGAGACCAGCCGGAGAGACTGATAATCATAGTTGCGCTTGAGCCTGTCCCGGTAATGAGACTGGCGGACGAGTACGGCCTGCTTAAGATTAAGGACCCGGTGATGTTCCTGGAAATCCATGGCGACCGGATCAAGCTTATGCCCCTCAACGGTAAACCGAAAATCAACCGGATTCGGAAGATTTACAAGCTCCGAGACCTGGGAGCTTATCTCATCAAAAATTCCGGCAATATACGTCCCCGGACTGGCCTCCAGCGGCAATTCCTCAAAAATACCGCGTATCCCCAGATATCCGTTTCCCAGGGTAAACTGGGACTCCCGGATCGGCTGAAGATCTTTTTTCCATCCGACATCCTTCAGCAGCCAGTCTTTTTCTTCTGTATATTCTTCGAATAAAGTTTTCATCGTCTGATTCTTTTCGTTTAGATTTCGCGTCAACACCGTCAATTAGATGATAAGAACCCTGGAGGGAAAAGTAAATCGGGGGTTTCCTGTTTTTACTGACCGTTTTCAGGATAACAACTAGTTCTTTAGGAGACTTAAGACTAGAAGACAG
>JAGYOO010000295.1 GCA_018399295.1 Candidatus Omnitrophota bacterium
AGGTGTAAAGACTAAACCTCGGATTCACGAAAGACCTCGGCGCTGAATCTATAAATTGCGGCCTCATTGTCCCAGGCATTTGGCGGCAGACCCGCTTTGAGGCAGGTATTCGCCAGAAACTCTTCACGCCCCCAGCCGCATTCTGTTGCCACCTGCGGCAGCAGGAGCCCGGAATAAGAGTCTTTGTTTATGATCAATCCATCCCGTCCGACTTCGATGTCCTGAACATCCTTTACTAAAATAGGAGAAGAAAGTACTGATATTTCCAGTTCTACCCCCCTTAGCTCTCTTAAACTCAACGGGGGAAACCGCGGGTCGTTAACCGCGGCTTCGACTGCCATCTCGGAAACTACCTGAGCTAAAGCAGTCTCAGTAATCACACGTCCGATACAGCCGCGAAGGCGGCTATTTTTTTTAATGCTTACAAACGCGCCGCACACCTCCTGAAGTCCCGGATCGCTGATCCTGACCGGAAACTTACGCTGGTTTTCGATATATTCAATAATAGAACTTCGCGCCAGCTCAAAAAGTATTCTCTTCTGTTCTTTAGTAAACATATGCTCTACCTTTCAGTTTCCTGTCGATCCTTATCAATTTCCTGTTGTTTTATAATCCGGGCAAAGGAAAAAAAACTGGGCCGCGGCCGGCGGGAAAGATCCTTATAATCAACCTCAACCAGTCCAAACCGCGGCCAAAATCCCTTGTCCCATTCAAAATTATCAAGTAAAGACCAGTGAAAATAGCCTTGGACATCTATTCCCTGATCCCGGGCCTGAGCTACGTTTCGGAGAACATCATCGATGTACCAGCTCCGGTATTGATCAGACGCGTCGGCAAGCCCGTTCTCCATAATTATCAGCGGCAATCCAAACCCGTTTAATCCGGTTAAAGCATGGAACATCGCTTTTGGTGACAATTCCCATCCCAGATCCGAACGGGGAACGCCGCTCTTATCCGTCATCCTGAAGTTAATGACCTTGTGAAAGTACTGGTTTACTCCAATAAAATCCAGTTCCGGCCGGATGCCCTCCAAAAACTCAAGATTCCATTTCCGATGCAGCCATCCGGCCAGCATCCGGTTAAATGGATTCATCCCTTGCGGCTCAAAATAAATAATATTTTTAGCGATACTGACAAGCGCGGCAGGATTATTCTTTTTAATGGCGGAATAGGCGGACTTGTGCGCCCGCGAGAGCGCGGACAGGACCTTTAGATATTTCCCGAAGCTTTTTTTTGCCGGCGGCCAAATTCCTTTGAAGAACGAGTTATAAGCGTAGATCTGCGGCTCATTAAGAGTCAGCCAATACTTAACTTCCGGGAAAGTCCGGGAACAAAGGAGGGCAAAGCGGTGAAATATTTCCGCGCTGTCCGCACGCAGCCAGCCGTTGGAATCACTCAGCCATAACGGCAGCGGCCAGTGCCAGAGGCAGACAAAAGGCTCGATCTTTCTTTGTTTCAGCGCCTCGATAACCTTGCGGTAATGGTCAAGCTGCTGTTGGTCGATCTCGCCAGGCCGGGGCTCAATTCGGGACCATTCCAGAGAAAGCCGAAAGGCATTAAGCCCCAGGGAAACAGCCAGATCAAAATCCTGTTCAAACTGACGATAATGACCAACCGCCTCTGCGGAGATGTAGTTTTCCGGCCGAGCGGCGGAAGCCGGCAGGCTGGTATATTTTTTCGGTCCTTTTAGCGCGTCCGCGGCCGCGCGGGCCAAACGATCCGCGTTCAGTTTTTCCCATCGCGACCAGTCATTCCGGTTACCTCCCTCGAACTGATGGGCCGAAGTGCTTGTTCCCCAGAAGAATTCATCCGGAAACCTATGTCCGCTCATCTTTCCTCTGTCTTCCTGTTTATGAGCTGTGAGCTGATAAGCTCACAGCTCATAAGCTCATAAGCTCATAAGTAAAATTTGATTATAGGATGAAACTTGATTAATCTGATTTCTAAAAACAAAAATTGAAACGAGGATTAATCAGCTCCAAATTATCTTCTAATCCTCTAATCAGTCCTAATCCTTTAATCAAATTTTCCCAAGCGAGCTTGCGAGTGTGCCCAAAGCGGCGCTCGCGCCTTCTCTGCTCTCTCTACTCTCTACTGTATGCTATGTGCTTATGAGCTTATGAGCT
>JAGYOO010000296.1 GCA_018399295.1 Candidatus Omnitrophota bacterium
TGAACCGGGGATCATTTATTTGAGCAAGATGAGTGGAGTGGAGAATGTAATCAATTCGCTCCGGATGATTTTGGTGCCAAAAGACAAAGAACAGGAAACAGGTCAGAAAAGAAATTAATCCGGTCCTTGGCTGCCGGACTCTCTTCTGGTAGGGTTAAGTTATGAAATATAGTGATTTTATCGGATATGTCCGTTCCAGTGCTCAATTGAACAGCAGTGAAGAAGCTGTGTCCCTTGCCCGGGCAACTTTGGAGACTCTGGGAGAGCTTTTGTACCGGACGGAAAGAGAAAAGCTGGGCGCGCAGCTGCCGGGTGAATTGAAGAGTCCTCTTTATTCCGGGCGTCCCCGGGGAAATTCGGCATGGAATATTGAGGATTTTACCGTCGAGGAGTTCTATACCCGGGTGAGTAAGCGTGCGGACATTCCCCGCCGTTCCGTGGTAAACAGAGTTTCCGCGGTAATGGATGCTCTTACCCACTCTGTGTCGCAGGGAGAACTCGAGGACATTTTTAAAGAACTGCCCCAGGAGTACCGCCGTCTGGGAAAGCCTCTGAGCCCGCCTGCCTCGGCAGAAGGATATTAAGTCCCCGCTGATATCTAATCTCTTGACATATATATCTAATTATCCTAATATATAAATAATGAATATTAAATCGGAGATTCAGCAGGTGGAGCTTCTTAAGGCCCTGGCCCACCCCCTGCGCTTGAGGATAGTAAAGGGACTGCTTTTGAAAAACGAATGCAGTGTCAGTGAGATGGTGGGAAAAATGGCGGTGCCGCAATCAACCGTATCTCAGCAGCTGGGGATATTGCGGCGGCAGGGAATAGTGGATATCCGGAAAGAAGGGGTAAGGGTCTGCTACCGGGTTGCCGATCCCAGGGTTGTAAGTCTGATTCAGGTTCTTAGTGAGTAATTTTTAAGTTTATCCTTTTGGCAGAGGAGGAAAAATGACTGTTTTTCAAAAGAGGATCTTTCGGCAATGGCTTCTTCTTCCGGTCATGGTGGTAACGATCCTGTTCGGGTGGCGTTATCCCCTGCTGGGTTTTTCCGTGCCCATAGCCATGCTGGCCGGGGTAGCCGGGGGATTTTTTCGGGGAAGATATGTCTGCGGCAACTGGTGTCCGCGCGGGGCCTTTTTCGATCGGGTTTTCTCCCGGGTAAGCGGGAACCGGCCTGTTCCGGCATTTTTCAGAGGCATGGGAGTTCGCTGGGTCCTGGCTATATTGATGATCGGGTTTATGGTGTTTCGATTGTCCCTGAATCCGGTCAGCGGGCAGCATTGGGGGAGGGTCTTCTGGGTGATGTGCCTGGGAACCACGGTTATCGGTTTTGTGCTGGCAAAAAGTTACAATCATCGAGGCTGGTGTTCGGTTTGTCCGGTCGGAACCATGGCTAACGCCGCTGGCAGGGGGAAATATACTTTAAAGATCGCCGATTCCTGCATAAGCTGCGGAAAGTGCGTGAAGGCGTGTCCGATGGCTATTAAGATACCTTCCTATAAGCAGGAGGGGACAATAACAGACCCGGATTGTCTTAGGTGCGGTGTCTGCATCCCGACCTGCCCGGTAAACGCCCTAAGCTTTCCAACTAAAAGTCAAAGCTGACATCGATCAGAAAAAGCTGATTGTCGATTCCGCCGTTAGGTTTAACGATATTGGCATTGGAAAGGTGGCGGTATCGGTATTCCAGGGAGAGCGCGTTGCTTCGCGTAATGAACCAGCTGAAGCCCATTCCAACAAATTCAGTGAAATTCAGCTGGCTTTTCTGTTCATCGCAATGCTGGGTAAGATAGATGCCGCCAAATCCGAATTTAAAATAAGACTGCAACCGCTGGTTCAAAGGGGTTAACCCGATTTTGAAAAAGAGATTTGTCCCGACCTCGATATTTTCTTTCGGCTCACAGGCATAAGAGAAAAAAGGTTCCAGGCCCAATTGAAACAGGCGGATTCTGTAAGGGAGGGAAAGATCGTTGATAAAAATCGGCCAGAAGGCCGAAAAGAGACGATAATCTTCTCCCGGATCCAACTCTCCCCGGCTGGCTCCGACGAAAAATTCTTGATTATCAATACTGTCGAGGTTGCCGGTCGGCTCATCGGCACAGATC
>JAGYOO010000297.1 GCA_018399295.1 Candidatus Omnitrophota bacterium
CGCCGGGAATGATATTAAACTCGCCGCTGAGCGGGTCGCGCCGTTCAGGCAGACAGTTTATAAGACCGCGGGTATACGGGTGCCGGGGAGTATCGATCAGCACGGCAGCCGTCCCGCTTTCTACGATCCGGCCGGCGTACATCACACAGATCCGGTCGGCAAGCTGAGCCACCACATTCAGATCGTGGCTTATGAATAGTATTGATAATCCGTAATCACGGCGAAGCTGTTTAAGCAATTCGATTATTTGGGCCTGGACCGTAACATCCAGCGCGGTCGTGGGCTCATCGGCAATCAGCAATTCAGGCCGTGAAATCACAGCCATAGCGATCATTATCCGCTGTTTCTCTCCGCCGGAAAGCTGATGCGGGTACGCCTCCAGCCTTGTCTCGGAGTGCCTGATACCTACTTTGCGCAGCGCTGAAAGCATCGTGTCCCGCCGGTCTTTCGGGGCAATCTTTGGGCAATGATACTTAAGAACCTCGGAGAGCTGTTCCGCCACCGTTAAAACCGGATTAAGCGATGTTGTTGGTTCCTGAAAAACATAGGCAATCCGGCCCCCCCGGTATCCGGCCAGGCTTTCTTCGGAAACCCGGATAAGATTGTTTTCCTTGAAAAAGACATCTCCCTTGACCTGAAACACCTTTTCCGGAAGCAGTCGGGTAAGCGCGAGGGCAGTCAGGCTTTTTCCGCATCCGGATTCTCCCACCAGGCCGAGGACACTATTCGATTTGATGCTGAAATTCACCTCTTCCAGCAGTTGAACATTATTCCCGGTCAGAGATATCCCCAGATTTTTAACCTCGATCAGATTATCCATGTCTTTTCCTATCTCCGGCGAAGCATAATATCCCGCAGCCCCTCGCCCAGCAAATTGTAACCCAGAACCGTAATAAATATCGCCAGACCTGGGAAAACGGTCATCCACCAGGCAACCCCCAGACTTGCCTTGGCCTCGGTAAGTATATTCCCCCAGCTCGGCGTCGGCGGCTGCACGCCCAGGCCGAGAAAGCTCAAACTTGATTCCAACAGCACGGCCGCGGCTACGCCCAGAGTCGCGCTGACAATAACCGGACCAGAGGCATTTGGAATAAGATGACGCGTGATTATGCGAAAGTCCGAGACCCCGCCGGCCCGGGCCGCAAGAACGAAATCCCGCGTTTTTAAACTGAGGATCTCCGCCCGGATAAGCCGGGATATCCCCATCCAGCCCGTGATCCCGATTACCGCCATAATCACGTAGATATTCGGTTCAAGCACCGCGACCACGGCCAGAATCAAAAAGAACGAAGGAAAACAGAGCATTATATCGACAAACCGCATTATCAGAGAATCTATCCGCCCCCCGTAATAGCCGGCAAGCGCCCCGAACAGTACGCCGATAAACACGGATATGCCAACAGCGATAAAACCTACCTTTAACGAGACTCTCCCCCCCCAAGCCATCCGGGTCAAGAGATCCCGGCCAAGCTGATCGGTTCCACAGAGGTGTTCGGAAGACGGCGGCATCAGATTATTTCCCACGTCGATATCATCCGGCTGATAAGGCGAAAATACCGGACCGAGCAGAGCAAACAGGCTCATGACCAGGATGATCAAGGCACCGGTAACAGCTAAACGATGGTTAAGAAATGATTTCATTTTTACTCCCGGCCGGCGGAATATTTAATTCTTGGATCAATTATCGCGTAAGTAACGTCAGCCACAAGATTCCCGATAAGAGTCAGCACCGCGGCAATGATCAGACCGCCCATGATTACCGGTTCGTCCCGGGACATCGCGGCTTCGTAAAATAGTTTCCCTAATCCGGGGATAGCGAATATGGTCTCAAAAATAACGCTGCCGCCGATGAGTCCGGGAATCCAGAGTCCGAGGATAGTAACCACCGGGAGCATGGCGTTTTTAAGGGCATGATGAAAATAAATCAGGCCCAACGGCAGTCCCTTGGCCCGGGCGGTACGGATAAAATCCTGCCGCAGGACAAAGATCATGTTTGAGCGCATATAGCGGGAGATCCCGGCCAGACCGGTAAACGCGGATACCAGCACGGGCAGCGCGAGATGCCGGAGACAGTCCGCGGCCTTGCCCCAGAA
>JAGYOO010000298.1 GCA_018399295.1 Candidatus Omnitrophota bacterium
TATTTGCGCGTAAAAACAATTTTAGAAATGAAAGGAGAATAAGATGGAATACAGCGGAGCAGAGATTATAATCAGGTTTTTGGAAAAACGCGGGGTGGATTGGATCGCCGGTATCCCCGGGGGGGCTAATCTGCCCTTATATGACGCATTGGCTAACAGCCGGCTGCGGCATGTGCTGGCCCGGCATGAGCAGGGTGCGGGATTTATGGCCCAGGGATCGGCTCGGATCAGCGGCAAGGCGGGAGTCTGCCTGGCTACCTCCGGTCCCGGGGCGTCTAATCTGCTGACCGCTCTTGCCGATGCCCGGCTGGATTCGGTTCCTCTGGTGGCGATAACAGGCCAGGTGCCGTTAGGCCTGCTGGGTACGGAGGCCTTTCAGGAGATCAATACTTGTGAGATATTCCGGCCGGTGACCAAGGCGGTGTTCGCGGTTAAGGATGCCAAAGATCTGCCCGGTATCCTGGCTGAGGCTTTTCAAATCGCGGAATCCGGCCGGCCTGGTCCGGTACTCATTGATGTGCCCAAGGATGTTCAGACAATGAAAACCGCGTGGAATGGCTGGCCGGAAGGCTCTTTCAAGATGAATAGTCTTTGTCCGTCGCCGGATAAGAAGGAAATCGAGCGCGCGGCGATGATGATAAACAATTCCCGCCGACCATTGATCTTAGCCGGGGGCGGGATCGCGCGTTCAACAGGCTTTCATCTGGCGCGGGCATTGTCCAAACAGATCGGTATCCCTTCGGTGTGTACGCTGATGGGATTAGGCGTATTTGAACCGGATGATCCGTATTACTGCGGGATGATCGGGATGCACGGTGATGTGCTGGCCAACAGACTGTTGGAGCAAACTGACATGCTGCTCACGCTGGGATGCCGGTTTGGCGATCGGGCCACGGGCAAGGTGTCGGAGTTTTGTTCCCGAGCCGGGATAATCCATGTGGATACCGATTCCGCGCGTATAAACAGTACTGTTACGTCGGCTTTAGGTATTGTGGCCGAAGGAGAGGATTTTCTCCGGGTCATCATTCCTTTGCTGCGAAACTCTTTTTCCGAATGGCGGGCCGGGGTGTTTGAACTTAAGGCCGGATTCCCCGCCTTTGGAAGCTCGGTTCCCGCTGGTCCGCGCGGTCTTATCCTGGCCGCGGCCTCGGCTGCCGGACCGGAGGCGATTGTGGTCACTGACGTGGGACAGCATCAGATGTGGACCGCGCAAGCCTATCCATTCTCCCGGCCGGGATGCTTCCTGACTTCCGGTGGTCTGGGGACCATGGGTTTCGGGCTTCCCGCGGCGATCGGGGCGGCTCTGGAGGCGCCGGACCGGAAAACTATCTGTTTTTCCGGAGACGGATCGTTGCTGATGAATATCCAGGAGCTGGCAACACTGGCGGAGCTGAAAGCGGAGTTGAAGATATTTGTGTTTAATAACCGCTCTCTGGGGCTGGTGCGGCAGCAGCAGGAGCTTTTTTACAAAAAGAATTATTTTGCCAGCCGGTTTGAGCGGGACCTGGATTTCAGCCGTCTAGCCCGGGAATTCGGAGTCCGTTCGATCACTGTTCCGGAGGGAAAAGATCCCGGCCCGTCAATTGCCGCTGCCTTCGGCCGGCCCGGTCCCTGTCTCGTGGAAGTGCCGATCCATGATAGTCTGAACGTGCTGCCCATGGTGTTGCCCGGAGGGGGGAATAGCCGGATGATCACGGGTAATAGCGAAAAAAACGCGCCGGCTCCGGCGACTGTTCCGCTATTTTCTGACCGGCTTCCCTGAACAGGCGCAGTTGGCTTTACCCGTGCGAAAAGAGGAGGTAGAATCAAAGATAAGCAGGAGGGTAGAATGAAAGAAAAAATAATGCTGGTTGATGATGACGAGACCTTTCGCGAGTCACTTAAAGAGTGTCTGCAGGATGAGTTTGAGATAGTCGAGGCCGCGTCAGGGGAAGATGCGATTAAAACCATCAACAAAGACAGCCGGATTGAGGCGATGGTGGTTGATGAAAAAATGCCGGGGATGCCCCCTCATTCCGGAACCCAAAATGCACAGGGCCAACGATGCCCATACACAGTGCGG
>JAGYOO010000299.1 GCA_018399295.1 Candidatus Omnitrophota bacterium
GGCATTCTCTCTTGATCATCAAACTCGAAAGAATAACCCGGCTTTGCAGTAATAACAGCGGCTTCAGAATATTTCCGGACTGATGGAGAAAATTACTATTTTTAAGAGCAACCTGCTCCGGCCCTTCATTAAACAGGACTTCGGAATGACTGGCCCCCAATTCAGGGTCCGGCCTGAACTGGCAAACCTGTTTCTCTATTTTTTCCGGCTCCCACAGATCGTCCGCGTCCAGAAAGGCGATATAATCGCCACGGCTCATCCTGATTCCCTGATTTCGGGCCGCGGATACGCCCTTGTTTTCCTGATAGACATAATCGATCCGCCCAAAATAAGGAGCCAGAGCCTCTTTGGTATTGTCCGTGGAACCGTCGTCCACCACAATGATCTGGCAGTTTTTATAGCTTTGCCTCAGAACGCTTTCCACTGCTTCTAAAACCAGATCAGCCCGATTATAGCAAGGTATGATTACGCTTACTTCTTCCATCCTCATTCACCTTATTTTTCATAAAAAACTTATTGTTTTTAATATGGTAACACAAAATCAGTGTAATAAATGAATAAAATTTCCAACTTATATTAAAGCTGAGACTTAGGGATTATTATATTACGCTGGAAGAGATTTTCCCTGTCTTAACATGGCCTTGCGGATACAGGCGTGACTTTATCCAAAATGGCAGTAAGGACAACCCAATGAAAACATAGGCCTTAAGCCGGAATTTATTATATTTAAGCACCTGGAGCATACTTCTCCGGGTTAAGGGAAAATCCCCCCGCTTAAAGCAGGCAAAACCGTAGTGAAAATACCTTTTTTCCAAAGCCTTATGTTTAAGCCGGCCTCCAGCCTCCGGAAACTTTTTAAAGACCTTTTCAACACAGACAAAAGTTCCATTTTTCTTAAAAGACTCGTAACCGGTCTGAGTCAGACCGGCCGGAAGATCACGTTTTAAAATCAGCTTTTCCGGCGCGAATTTAAACTCTCCGGTCCGGGCCAGATTCAGCAGATAACAGGTGTCTTCCGCCGTGCGCAGCTCCTCATCGAACCAGCCGGCTTTTCGGCTCAGAGATCTCGGCAGAACCACGCTGGAGAGAATTACCCGGCTCTGCCACAGCAGTATTCCTGAAAACAGGTTTCCCTGTTGAAAACATATCTGAGGAGCCACTTTGCTTATTTTTCTTCCTTCAGCATCGATAAATTCGACATCCGAATGAACGATCACTTCGCGTCTCTCCAACAGAGAAAGCTGTTGTTCCAGTTTTTGCGGCAGCCAAATGTCATCGGCATCCAGAAACGCCAGATACTTCCCTCGGGCAGCGGTTATGGCCCGGTTCCGGGCTGAAGACACCCCGCGGTTTTCCTGGTAAAAATATCTCACCCTGTTCAGATAGGACCTTAATACGCCTTCAGTACCGTCAGTCGATCCGTCATTTACAACCAGGACCTCGAGATCCTTGACCGTCTGACTGAATACCGAATCCAGTGCCTCCTTAACATATCCGGCCTTGTTAAATACCGGTATTATCACACTGAATAACGGCCGTTTCCCGTTCTTCTTCATATTACCGGTTCTCCGACTCTTAATGCTCCCGGCAGATCAGTCTGTTCCCGGCACTCCCGCACCATTTCCCGGAACATCCTTGATTTTCGTTCCCAGTTGAACTCCTGTTCCGCGCGTTCCCGTCCCCGCTTTCCCATCTCTCTGGCCCGTTCCGAGTGTCGCAGCAGATAACTGATCTTCTCCGCTATCTGATCCGGATCATCTCCATCCACACTGAACCCGGTCATACCGTCGATTATCGAATCCACCGTGCCCCCGGAATTTCCGCCGATTACAGGTTTGCCGCAAGCGTTTGCCTCTAAAAAGACCATGCCGAATCCTTCCACGTCATTTTTTCTGACGACCTGGCGGTTGCACATCACAAAAACGTCGCACATATTATAAAATTTAGTCAATTCGGCCGGCCTGATAAAATCCAGGAAGCAGACCGATTTTTTCACCCCCAGCTCCTCTGCCAGATGTTCAAGCTTTTTCCGGAGTTTTCCCCGTCCGCCGATCAG
>JAGYOO010000003.1 GCA_018399295.1 Candidatus Omnitrophota bacterium
ATAAACGCAGGGAGTAAAGCTAACCAGCACTCCGAAGATAAATACCGTAAAAAATGTCCAAAGCGTGACCGTATTAAGAGAAATATCCGCGACCATAAATCAAGGCTCTTCTTTTGCCTTGTGCAAAAATTATGCCACAGGGCTGGTTTGTCCGGCCGGGGTGCGAAAGACACGCCTTCCGGCCAGCTGTATTTTAGGACAAAAACCGAACATCCGGCAGCCCTTCACTCGAAGGGTTAACAATAATAACATATTAAGGTTATGATTACAGGCACCGGAAAAATAAATTTCCTGCCTGTTGAACCTTTATTTTATCAGATATGATTTTTTTCTGCAACATAATGGATATCCTGTGTCAACCCATATTAGAAATGTCTTATTGTCACCAAAATAGAAAAGTTTGTTTTACTTATGCAGTAAACTCAACTCCTGATAGTCCGAGATCCGCTGTTATTTTCTGAAGCCAGATAGCTCTTCACGAACCTGTTCCCGTCGTTGTTTTAATTTAAGAACTTCAGGGAAGCAGGGGGCCTTTCCCGCCCCCTTTCACCCCCAGGAGTCACTTAGAGTAATGACCGCCAAATTGGCGGTCATTTATTTAAGTCAGGCTGGGGGTATCAGGACATCCAAGGGGGCAGGCATAGCCCCCTTCTTCCCAACCAACAAAAAATCCAACTTCATAAGTTGGATAAACTCAAAAAAAACCGACGTTATAAAAACGCCGGCCGTTCAAGCAGGTTGGTTCAAGACTGCGGAATAACTCAGAGGTTTTCAATAAACCCGGCTAAACGTTTTTTATCGTCATCACTTCCCCACCAGGAAAAGTTTATCCCGACCTCAAAACTGTTGTTTTCCTCTATTTGGGAGACCCGGACTATCCTGCCGTATATATCCCCAGTCTTCATCTCGTCGCTGAAATCCAGTCGCATGGAAACAAGGGAATTCGGAGGAAGACGCTCCTCGGTTTGAAAGCTTATCCCCCCCAGACTCACGTCTTTAACATGCCTGACCCCCCTTGACCGGGCCTCCGCCCACAAACGGGGATTCATCAGGCGATAGGCTATCTCCAGCCGCCGTTCAATCGGGATCCGCTTAAAATTTCTTTTTTCCTGTATTGGTTCCATAAGGGTCTCCAGATCTTTATATTGCCGCTTCCAACAACCCGCCGTTTTGATTGGCCATTGCGGGAAGCTTCTCATTATTTAAAATCTCTTTTGCATCCGCAGGTCTTGCGGCGTTCATTTCATCCTGCCGCACTTCTTCCGACATTCTCTGCGGCAGCAGCTCAGGAATAAACTCATAGTCCATTATTCTGACATTAAACAAGGCCGCCCGAACTTCCCGCCCCAATGGTGACGATCCATCCAGAAAAGGAGCCACCGCCCGGGTCAGGCGCCGGGTATCATATCCGGCCCGGGAAAAAGAGGCCAGCGCGTTCATGACAAATTCCGAGGCGGATGAGCTTAATCCTTCTTCCTGCTTAAGACCTTGTCTTACCGCCGTCAGACTCAGCAGAAAAAACTGCTTATCGATCACTGTCTGATCGTAATCCTTCTTTCCCACCAATTGGGACAGGCGTATTCTTCGCCCTTTGGAAGTCTCTCCCCCGGCAAAATAAGTCTTACTTATAAACGACCGCGCCAGGGCTGGTGTGATCATCTTATAATTCCTGCGGACCGTATCCAGAATTTCGATCTTTTTTGAATAATCCGCCTTTTGATAAAATCTGACAAGAGAATCCGTGTCCTGCTCTTTTGAAACCCTGGCCATTGTCTGCTCGGTCTTTTTCGTCACTGTTGATATCTGCGTCACTCCTAAGACCTTAAGCCTTAATGACGCAAGCAGGGACTTCATCCGATAAAGCCCAAGCACGCGCCAGGCACGGGAAAACAACACCGCCGTACTCACCGCGGTCGCCCCCATAAACAAGCCGGCGTTCGCAACAGCCGCGGGAAACTGGGTGGCCGAATGCACGACTGTTGGAGTCAGAAGCATTCCCGAGGTTAATGCAAAAACTGCTGCCGGAGCGGCTGGTTTCAATTTCAATACAATCTTGTCCCATATTGAAGGATTTATCTTTCTCGCGTAATTCTTTTGGATCCTTTTTTTCTCCTGCTGGCACTGTTTCCATTCCTTATCGCTTAAAAAAGGAAACTGCTGCACTTTAAGCAGGGGATAGTTTATTGTCTGTCCGCAGAAATCATCATAAAACCACATCAGAACCGATACGCTTCTCAGTCCCCGCTCCAGGAACATCCCGTGCTGGGCCTGAAATTCCGCCCACCAGGGACCTTGACCGTTCTGACTGACCTCAGGATATCCCTGCTCCTTTAATGTTCTCCGGATAATGATAGCTGCCTGAAGCCAGCTGTCAAAAGGAGGAGTTCCTTTTTGCAGCACATCCGTCCATAGCCGGCGGTTAAAACTCATTACCAGATTCAAGGCCTGACTGTTGGTCAACTTGTGCCAGTTGAATATTTCCCCTGCCTCCTCCAGGCTTTGAAACGGCCAGCGCATCAAATGACCGGTAATGCCGCCCTCATGCGTCAGGATTGTCAGAATCACCTCTCTGAACAGTTCGTTATCAGTCTTTTGCAATTTTATCAGAATAGGGACCATGCTCATCCCCAATCCCACTTTTCTCTCTTCAAAATGCAGATAATCTTTATTTATGGTAATCATAGACGCTCCTGGGTCATTACGGTTGTCCCAAAAGCCGACCATTGAAAATCCCGGCCAGAGCCCGGGGCTGTTATAATTAGAGATCAAGACATTGATTTCTCTCATCAACTCATCTGTCTCCGGCGGCAGTCCCATTTGTTTAAGAGTCTTTATAGTAGATGAATTGGCCTCGAATTGCGGATATTGAGTCAGACTGGGATTAAGTCGGGAGATCACTCCTCTAAAAAGTTTCTGCCTGACTGAAGGCTTTTGGACAAGAAAAACGTCCGTAACAATCAGAGAATTTTTTTCAATCTCCACTGCCGTGTTTGTAACTGTACCCTTTTCGATTAAAGCCGGCTCATATCGTATTTCTTTTACGCCGGTTGCGGCCAGATCTTGAAAAACACGATCTGTTTCCAGGGAAAGCAGAAGCGTCAAAGCCTGTTGTCGGCTCAGATCATTATCAATGAGGCTGAACCCCAGCTCCTGGATATCCTCTTCCAGCTTTTTCTTTGTAAACGGATAGGGCAAAGCAGTCCGCAGCAGGTTGTAAAAAGAGGAATGAACATTACCTTCCATTGGAGGCGGCGGAGCAGACGGCGGAGGATATATTTCAAGGACGGGGCCTTGCGTTTCCCCGGAAGAAGTTACCGCCGGCCTACTCCCCTCCGGAATTTCAACTTGACTCTTGCTGGGGTCAATTGTTTCTTCATCATTGAACTCACTATAACCAGCTACATTGCTTTGAAAGCTTAAAGAAAAATCGGTTTTTAAAGATATGCTTTGGATATTAACCGCGGGAGACAAAGTGTTGGCGTAGACTGAGGCTGTTCCATTAAGGATAAAAGCGTTTATAAGTACCAGGCAAATTAACCGGCGCTCCTGCAATCGCAGCATTTTTTCTCCTTGAAATTCAGCCGATGTTGTTAAATCTTATCCCGGTTTTTCTGCGGTCTCCACTGGAGATCTTTCCATTAACAAACTGCTGAAGAAATCCTTCGTCTTTTTTATTCGGCCAGCAAGAAAAGCTGATCCCGGTCTCGTATCCGTTCTCACTTTCCCTTGTCCAGACAATCTTTCCCACAACCCCGACGGTCTTCATCAGGACATCCAGGTCGATGTTCAGAAAGGCCAGAGATCCGGGGACTACCTTCTCCGTACTTTTAACCGCTACTCCCACGGCGCTGATATTTTCCACCGGCCATACCGCGAACCGGCTTTCCCGGCTCTTCAATGTCAGCAATTTACAGTTGGCAATGGATCCCGGTATATTTATCCTTAAGCAGTTCCGTCTCTCCATGGTCATAGCTCTGTCTCTATCCTTGTTTGTTTTCTTTGAGAAAACAGAGAGGGTGAGTGAAGGCAGTCTTGCCTTCGCCCACCCTCCCGTCCATTTGTTTGTTTTAAGCAACGGTTGTCAAGAACGATAGCAGCAGACGTATTACGCCTGCAGCAACAGGTTCACGAACTCTTCATAGTCCTTGCGCATCTCCTGATAGGTATTTTCATTAGCAATTACAACCTGCGCGAGGTCAGCCTGTCCCTGCTCTAAACCGGCCAGCACTCTCCTCTGCGTATCGGTAAGCCGGGGGGCCAAAGCCAGCCGCAGAAGTTCCATCCCGTTCAGACGGTCGCTGTTCTGAACCTTAATATAGTCAAGCGCGATGTTACCCGCGATTGCGGTGTCGCTGGAATACAATACTTTCAAACCGATTTCAGCGGCCGCGTCTTTATCCTGGGCCAGGCTGGTTTCATTGCCGGCCTCCAGATTCACCTTGCTTCCCAGTTGAGGATAGGCCACAGCCAGGGCATCCTCGATCGCGCCCAGATTATTTCCGCAGCTGATGATATTCACGGCACCGTCACGGGCATTGCTTCTGCCGAGAACATCAAAGATGACCGAGGCGGCAAACTTAGGAACAAAAACCGTCTTTCCATCAACCTGACGTGACTCGAACAGCATCTCCGCGGTAAACGCGATAGTGTTGTCGTCGTTTAAGCCATTGATCTGAGCCTGAAGCGTATTCACGTCCACTGTGGTTGCCTTTTCCGACAAGCGGCGGATAGCCTCCACCATGCCCGCCCGAAGCCCGTCAAACTTCTCCTGCATCAGACGCTTTACGACTCCGAGAACGTTCTTGCCGCCGGCGGTTTCCAGTTCGCGCATTTTCTGCTGGTCATTACCAAAAACCTGCCTGACCGCGTCCATGGCTTCCGTCTGCGCGGCGACATCATCATCAGATTTATTCATAAGCTCCCGGTTTACTCTTATATTATCGGCGACCTGGGCATCTGCCTGGGCAGCCTTGCTCTGAGCAACCTGAGCATCTTTGAAATCGCTGATCTTCTGACCAAGCTGATTGTTGAAATCCTCACCTGAAACCGGTTTCTGTACCGTCTCGATAACATCTTTATGATCAGCAAAGCTCTGTTCCCGGCCCAGCGCGTTTACTTCATGCTGGATCTGCGAGCCCAGTTCTTTAGCCGTGAAGGAGTTATCCGCGAGGATCTTTCCCTCCAGCCCGATACTCCAAACACCATCGATGTTCGCGCCCACATGGACCCCATACTCGTGAGTGTCGCGATAGACACCGTTAACCGCGCCTAACTGACCATCCGTGAACATAATCTCGGCGACCCCCAACCGGTAATGCTGATCAAGGGCAGAGCCCATACCGAAATCCATTAATTCTCCGCTATCCTGAAAAGCCGCTAGCGCCTGCTCCAACTGAGCCTGCTCCTGAGAGGTCAGCGAAAACGCAGATTCCACATCACTGCGATAGCTGTCTAATCCGGCCTGAACCCTGCTGCTCTCTGTCTCTTTAAAAGCCCGAAAGCTTGCCAGCACCTCATTTATAATACTGCTGAAATCACCCTGGTCCGAACGGCCGACAGCAGAGTTTGGATCGGATGTAGTTGAAGTGCTGGTTTTATCAAAAATATCAGTTACGCTGGCCTTGAGACTGGTCCCATCTTCTCCAACGTAGAAAGTCTCATTATTCTCGTTTACGATCTCAAGATAATTTTTGCCATCAGCGGTTTTAAGATTTATAGTAGCCTTACCTGCGGTAGCAGTCTGGTTATTTATCACATCAAGATTCGCTAATGCGGGGTTTTTCTTATGAAGATTATCCTGCCACATCTTTATCATAGACTGCCGCTCCTCAGGCGAATATTGACTTAAAAGAGAGACAAAGAAATTGAATCCCTCCCTTGCCTGAGCCTCATCTCCCATCTGCTGCGTCAGCCAGGACTGAAGCGCCAGGTTATCCAGTGAAGCAGTCATCGGCGCGCAATCAGCTAATCCAGAAAAAACAAATATCGCGGATACAACCAAAGCCAGAACCCTTCTCATCCGCTTACCTCCTTTTTTACCAACCATCATCACTTTCCTCCTTATTTTTAACAATTAATTATCAAGCTTTTTAAAACAATGATAAGTTGCTTTCAATAAAAACGATAAAGTATACCATAGGTTTTTTTTATTTACAAGCTTAGGCAGCTTTTTTTTTAATTATTTTAATTAATTTAATCACAATGACTTATGTTAATTAGAATCACTTTTCCGTCCTTATATTCCAGCAAAGCCAGCAGCTGCCTATTCCGCGAACATCTCATCTAAAAGAGTCGGCATACCCATCAACCGGTCAAAATACGGCCCGGGTTCGGTGCTGGTTATCAGGGGGGTTACCACAATATACGAAACACCCTCTTCCCGCATTATCTCGGTAAGTTTACGGGTATGAAACCCGCCGGTAATCAAAGCCGCGAATCTACTGTTTCCCTGAGAAAGCAGTCCCAGACTATTCTTAATCATCGCCTCATCCCGCTTCCCGGCAACCTGATAGAAGTTGACCCAGGCGGGAATATAGACGTCAAGATAGGCAATATCCGAAGGCAGCTTCACCGGATATCCGTATTTACCGGATTGAACAGTTATAAATTCAATAAATTTATCGATCTTCAACCCTTCCTGATGATCCTGGTAAAACTCAAGATCCTTATTGACCATCTGGATATTTACAAGCCGCTCCATGACCCGCAGACCGCGCACCAGAAAATCAAGCTTCTTCTGCTCTTCAGCAGTGTAAACCTTGCTTCTCAAATCCGCGTCAATGTCCTCGATCTCGTTGAACAGCTCGAAATTCCTTACCTGCTCATAGCTTTGAGCGTACCTTATATATTTATTGAGGTTATTATACGGAGTGAGATCGATCTCATTCTTCTCGCCCAGCTCTTTAACAAACTTAAGATACCGGGCCGCGCTCAGCCTTTCCTCGCGATACTCATTGCCTTTATCCAGAAGCACCTGGAGGTCATC
Source organism: Candidatus Omnitrophota bacterium (assembly GCA_018399295.1). GTDB lineage: Bacteria > Omnitrophota > Gorgyraeia > B26-G9 > B26-G9 > M55B170. The sequence goes on from JAGYOO010000003.1 coordinate 6,986, forward strand.
TTCTTCAAGCACGTCAATAAGCTCGGTTAACAGCTCCGTCCTTTCCTCTTCAGCAAGACTGAAATCAATCTCATCCTCCAGCCTGACCGCCTTCAGCAGCTGGGTGAAGTTATCATACTTTTTTGTATTTACTTTTAACTCCGCGGCCTTATCGGCAAGAAACAGGATATATTCGTTGATATTACTCACTTCCAGATCAAAGGCCAGCCGGCCGGCATCGATCCGGCTGAGTTCATCATTATAAAGCCGATCCTTAAGCTGCCCCAGATGACGGGAAAGCAGAGAGAAATAACCAGTAGCGTCTTTTTTGAACGGCAAGGCGGTTTGAAACGCGGAGAGATTATTTTCATATAGCTCCTGCTGTTCAATCCCATAAAGCTCCAGCGGATACTCCATTCCCTTTTGAATAACCAAAGCCTCCGGGCCGCTTAACCGCCCCTCCCGCAACAAATAGTCACTGGCCTGATAGCGTATAGTATCCTCCGGAAAAGTGGAAAACAGCTCAGTCTGCAGCCGTTCCCAGGCACCTTCGATTCCCGCGGCCTTTAGATCGTATTCCCTTACCAGCAGGTCCAGGATATCCGCGATCTTGTTCTGACACTCGTAGTTACAGTGGGCATCCTGGATATGGACTATAACGCGGTTTGGATCAGCCTTATGCACCTCACGGATCGTTCCCCAGGAGGCCGGAATAACCAGGTCAAAAATTTCCTTTGGCTTCTGTTCTTCAGCGACAGACTGTTTTGGCAATTCCTGGGCAAAAGCAGGCAGCATAAACAGCAGTAGAAAAGCAGCAGTGATTATCCCCTTTATTCCCCTTGTTTCCGGCATTTACCTCTCCTCCCCTGAGTTAAGATGTTATTACTATAAATATTATATCATTTATTGCAACAAAATAAAATACTTTCATAAAGTATTAAAATATACCATTTATCCTTGAATCACGCAAATTAAAAAAGGGGAACGTCTATGGGTAACGATACCCATATCGGTTGCCGTTTATCGGTTACGGCTTCGGCTTTTATGCTGTAAAATCCTGTGCGACCCATTCAACCTACGAGGTTGAATGGGTTCACGCGGTTGAATGGGTTCAGGTCGAGGGTGGGATAAATGAAAAGCGGGGAGGTTTTCCTCCCCGCTTTTCATGCGTGCTGATTGATTAAGCGAATGTCGCTGGAGCAACATAGATCAACTGCATCTCCTGCCCAAGGTCGACTGTTTTCACCTCAGTGCTCTGCATGGGCTCACCGATCAGTGACTCAACCTCGACCTGGCTCATGTCTACCTTGATCGTGGCCAGGATTGCTGAGGCCAGCGAGCTCTTCTGGGACTGGGTCATCTGTTTTCCGCCCACAAGCATTTCTTTAAGAGCAACGGTAATCAGGGCGTTTCCATCCCGGGCCTGGTTCCGGCCCAGCTTCTGATCCGCCTTGAACAGAGTAAACGATACGTCTTTACTGCTGCTCTGCATCTGCTCCAGCTCTTTTGCCTGTGACTCCGGAGAGATAAAATGGATCCGCGTGTTCCCCTGGCCGAACTTATTTTCAACAATTGTCTTCACGTTCATCGGCCTTACGCCGGCTTTAGCCGAATCCCCCGGGAGCGAGGCGGTTACAATGCTTGTATCCACTACCTCCACCCGGTCCAGAGGCAGGCCCATCTCGTTGACAAAGCTCTGGGCATTTACCCCCATCTCACCGGGAACCGCTATCACGATCTTAATGTTCCGGTCTCCAGTTACCTCCTGTACAAACTCGTTAGTCACAACTGCCGCGGGCCGCATCTTAACCCCATTCTCGTCTTTACCTTCGTTTGTGGCGAGAAAGGTACCGTCGATAACAATAACCTTTACCTTATCCTGCAGGCTGTTGATATCGTTATTAACCCCGCTCAGATCCGCTACAAGCTGATTCACAGCCTCCTCTTTAGTCGGGGAAAGCATTTCAGCCAGAACTCCACCGATCGAACGGTCTTCGGTCAGGTTTACACCCTCCATCTGAGGTTTCTGGCGCATGACCTGCTGCTCTACGGTCTGGTTCTTTTCACTGAATTTGGAAGATGTCACCGAAACAATGATCTTATCTCCGTTGTTCTGGACAGCCACCTTAGTTCCGGCAGTCCGGCCGCCTTCTCCCTTTCTCACGCTGACATTTATACTCTGGACCTGATTCGTGTCTATGCCCGAGCTGGCCATGGAAGAAATAAGACCCGGATCGGAAGAAATCTCGGCGCCGGAAATAACGCGTTCCGTGCCGCCTTCAGTCGCCCGGTCCGCTACTACCTGAATAAAGTCCGGATTTGAGGCCAGGGCCTCGGACATCAGCTGCTGCGAAGCATCGTTAAGCTTAACCAGACTTACTTTAGCCGTATCCTGACTTCCTGTCCGCGTAAGGGATGTCGTCTCCAGCATCGCGTCGCTAACAGCCGTTTTAATTTGATCAACGCTGACTTCGGATTCTAAGCCGGAGCTGACTGATTCGGCCAACACGGTTGTCTGCTTTGTCCGGATTTCAGAAGACCGCGCAACAAAGTTTTTAGTCACGGTCGTCTTTACCTGCGGCCTGACGCTTTCCTTCTGCCCGTCTTCCAACCCGAGTTTAGTCATTGTCTTTTCGGAGGCGGTCTTGACGATCGGAGAATCAGCCATTACCTGGACCTTAAACTCACCCGAAAGCTTGGACTGCAAGGCATCTGTTCCAACCGCTTCTCCACCGCTTTCGACAATGCTTTGCGCCAGACCGGATACCGCGGCCTTGGCTTGCGACGCCGCTGTCACCACCTGGGCCGCGGTTACTTCTATCTTCGCCTGAATATCCTGTCCAGATACTCCGCTGTCCCGGGCAACCACGCCAGCAGCGCTGGTGACTGACGCGGCTTCCGACACCATGGCTACCCCGATATTTCCCTCTGTCTGTGCCCCGAGGGTATCCACGGAAACACCCATGCTTTGCGCCAGAGACTGAGTTTCCGGTTCTATTCCAACCGGCGAGATTACACTGCTCGCGGTCATTGTCTCGATCTTCGTCTCTATTTCCCGCCCGCTTACCCCATTAGCCTGAGCGGTCAATGAGGCTGTCTTTTTGATCAGCGGGGTTTCCGAAACCGCGGCGATTACTACTCCCTGGGCCAGGACATCCTGACTCACATTCAACTTATCGGCCAGCCGCTGCAGCTGAGGCTTTGCTCCTTCCGGGTTTACCGCGTTCTGAACAACCGCGTCCCCGATCTCCGCTTCAATCTCCGGACCGCTTACCCCGGCCGCCTGAGCGATAAAACTTACTGCTTTATTTTTAATCTCCGGAGAAGCATCAAGGGCCTGGCCTATGCTCTGCCCGACAGTTGAATCAAGCCCCTGGACCTCGACACCAGTTTCCGCTTTTATCGCGGCTGAAAGGTTCTGGATTACCTCCGCCCGGGCCGCAGGTTGTTCCATTATCTTTGTTGCTGCTGTTTCCACCAGCGGCCTTACTGTTTCTTTATCCTGCGAAGACAGCGGAAGAGCAGCCACAGTGGTATCTGTCACTTTGCCCACAAGCGGGGACTGCTTTAACATCGCCGTACCTACCTGCTCTCCCAGAGTTTCACTGACAGTCCGGCTGTCCAGGTCCTGTCCGGTTTTGGCCTTGATCGAAGTTACCAATCCGTCAGCGATCTTTTCCCTGGCCGCAGTCCCGGGTTGGCGAATAACCGCGACAGTAGCCTCTTTAACCAGAGGCTTCACTGCCTCTTTCTGGCTGGCGGACAGCGGTAAAGCCTCGACCGTCGCCTCAGTTACCTGAGAGACAAGCGGAGACTGCCCGGCCAGGGCAGTATTCACCTTTTCTCTCAGGACCTTGTCAAGGGCCTTGCTATCCACTCTCTCTCCGGTTACCTCTTCAATCGCGGCAGTCGCCTTTTGGGCAGTCTCAGTCCGAGCTTCCGGATCTCTCAGAACCGAGGCCGCTGCCGCCCTGAACACCGGCATTACTGTCTGTTTCTGCTCAACCGTCATATTCGCGGTCTGAGGAAGGGCCTCGACAGTCGCTTCAGCTACTTCAGCACTAAGAGGAGAAGCCGCGACCAGCCCCTGTTCAATACCGCTCTCCAAAGCCTTGGAGATATTTTCCCGGGAAGGGGCAGTTTCTCCCAGCCCGGTCTCCAGCTGTTCAACCGCGGCCTCCGGTTCAGACAGAGCAGTAATAACCGCGCTGGTAAACAGCGGTTTCTGGCCGCTTTCTTTCAGACTGATTCCCATCTCCGCCGCCGTTGCCTTTGCCGCGTCTGGCGCGAATTCACCGCTCACGGCCTGGGCCACGTTTCCGATTTCAATCGAGGCCATAAACACCTGAGCGTCCCCTTCGGAAACTCCGGCCTTGATCAAAGTATCCGCGATTTTAGTCCTGATCTGGGCAGCCGGAGTCGAACCCGTTACCTGAGCCGCTTCAGCCAGGCTGCTGCCAAGCTCTCCTTTTGCCGCAGGACTTTTTGAAGCCATAAAACTCAACGTCGAGACCTGTTTTTCCTGCCCGGCGTCAGCCAGAACCGTCATTGTTGTCGGCTTAAAGAAATCTCCCACCATCGCTGAAGAGAGAACGGCAACCGGCTGTTCACTTGAATGAGGATTATAAGCCAGCACAGAATCCGGCCCGATCCTCACGATAACCCCATTATCAGACTGTTCAATATTATCCAGGACATTATCCATAGCTGTTTCAGCGGACGCGCGCAATAAACCGACTTGCGCTTCAGGCAATCCCTGTTCAACTGAAGAAGAGAGGACCGCGTCCACAGCTGACATTACTTCGGTCTTTACTGTTTCCCGGTTAAATACCCCTCCGGAATCATTTACGCTTTTTATCGCCATTACGCTGGTCAGCCCCACGACCTGCGTCTCAAGTTTCTCCTGCATCATCCCCTTAAGCTGCGCCTGTTCGGTCTCCGGAAGTCCGGCCATCTCCTGATCTCCGGAACCGACAAACACCTGCAGGGTGCTGATAAGAGTCAGCAGGGCCTCATCCAAAGGCGTTTTACCGCCCCGGATAATCGTGTAATAGGTCTCACTGTCCGTAATCCCGGTGCGCGGGGCGATTACAACATAAGATAGCCCTTTTTCCCGCATAATCCGGGCCATGTTCTCGCTGTGAAACCCGCCGGTGACCAACGCCGCTGTTTTTGATCTCTCGGCATCCATCCGGCTGATCGTGTTTTCCACGAGAACGCGGTCCCGCTTGTCGGCCATCTCATAAAACTTCGCCCAGGCCGGCAGGTATACGTCAATGTAGAAAATCTCCGCCGGCAGCCGGACAGTAAGTTTGCGCGCGGCAAACTGCTTTTCAATAAAACTCCGAAAGCTGTCCGACCCCATCTCTTCCCGGTGTTCCAGAAAGTACCCTATCTCCTGATTAAGCATCTTCAGCTCGACCAGTTTATTAAGGATACTCAAATGCTTTTCCAGCTGGACAAGGCGTCTTTGATCAGAAGTCGAATAAAAGGCCTCGTACAGATCGCTTTCAACCTTATCCATGGAGACAAGAAGCTTTTCTCCGGCAATAGACTCATATTCTTTTATATACTTGGCATATGAGGCAAACTGAGGATAGGACGCGACACTTACCCGGTAAGTATAGGCCAGGTCCAGAAGAAACTGGGCATAGTCCGAGGCGCTGAACAGACCGCGTTTAAAATTAAGAGTATTGTCGACCAGTTCGGAGATATGCTGATTCTCATTAATGGTCTCCGTCAATTCGACAATAAGCCTGTTCCGTTCTTCATACGCGGCCTTGAAATTAATACCCTCCTCCATCTTTATGGTATTAAGCAGGCGCGAAAAAACAGGGTAGGAATTACGGCTAAGCCCGTTTTGGTCCATCAATCCTTTCAGGCCCAGCACATAATCACGGAATGTTATCCGGCGATCGTTATAATCCGCCTTAAGCGCGTCGATCTTTTTTAGATTAGCATTATAGATATAGGGTTTCAGTTGATTAAGATGTTCCTGAATCACCGTAAAATACTGGCGGGCCTCTTTCTGAAACGGCTGCGACTGGCGGAATGAATCAAGATTGTCCAGGTAAAGCCGCATATCCTCAACCCCGAACAGCCGCACATCCTGTTCACTGTTTATCTCAAGAAACTCGGCTCCGGTCAGTTTCCCCTCCCGCATAAAACAGAGAGAGACGTCTCTTTTTACCTCCTCATCCGGAAAATTACTCAGAAGGGGATTCTGGACCTTTCCGGCGGCGCCTTCCAGTGCAATCAGCCGCACATCATATACTTCAGCCAGGCGGTCGAGTATCCGGTAGATGTTCTGCTGGGCCTCAAAATCGCAATGCGCGTCCTGGATGTTCACGATCACCCGGTCCGACCCGGAGTCGTGCACCTCCTTAACCGCTCCCCATCCGGCTGGAATCCTGAGTTTCAGCAGGACAGAATCAGCAGTCTTCATGCCTCGCGTGTCCGACCGCTCCTGAGGCAGACTATACCCCGGGACAGCCGCGATCAGGGAAAAAACAGCCGCCATCGCGAACATCTTTTTCCAGATTCCCATACCTTGCCTCCCCTTTTGATTAGTACTTATGATAATATCCCGAATTAAGCTCCGGTTCCCAGCTTGATCAGCTGTTCAATGGTCTCATCAACCTCGGACGGAGCGACGCTTGCCGGAATCGAATCTATAAACGTTTGGGTATCCAGCCCGGACTCTCTCCTCAGACTGCTCGTCTCCGGCATAGTCTCCGTTTGTTTCGGCGGCAGCTGGGTTCTGACAGCTTCTGCCTCCATTATACTCTGTTTCGCGGTTACTTTTGTTATTTCCGTGGTGAGAGCATCATTCGCATCCTTACCAAATACGAAGTCCTGCAGACCAAGCACGGCCTGAGGCCCGGTCCTTCCCTGATCGAGATTATAGCTGATCAGGTTCTTTTCATCATTTTCCAGCTTACGGCCCATCCCACTTTCCAGCTGGTTAATGTATTGCGCAGGATCCTTTATGGCGCTGGCAACAGTCTCAGCCGCCGCGCGCGCTTCTTTTCCGCAACCTCTCAGGAACACGTGGGCGCTTACTCCTTCCGGCCTGGCGTTCGCGTTACCAATTAGATACGTCTCACCGGCTTCATGCAGGAAGGCCACTCCGGCTGTCTGTTCCCCGGAATCCAGGATCGCGCCTCCGATAAAGATACCCTGAGCGTTCCCCGCGCCCTGTACTCCGGCCTCGTTATCCGCCAGACGCATTACCTTGCCTTCCAGCATAAACTGTTCAGCATTATCGATTATCGCGTTAACCACTCTTTTTTCTTCAGAAGTAAGTTCCCTGCTGTTTTGGACCGACTTCCGGCTGGCACTGATCATCGATATAGTATCACCCATATTCACTTTGCCTTCAACCTCAACCCTGGCGATTTCCCGATTGCTTTCATCCTGGAATACAAGCTGTTGAGTATTCGACCTGAACTCGATCCGCGGAGCAATGATCTCTCCGCTGTCATTAAGGAACTTGGCGATGGTGTTGCCAACCGGCGCCTGCAGTTTTTCCTGGGTCCCTTGCAGGATCGAGATCATCCTGTCGGTTTCGGCTGATTCAGGCATCAGGCCCAGAGTCTGGATCCCCGTTCCCAGGGTATCTATCGCCTTTTCTGAATCACCTTCATTCGCGTAAGAAACGCTGAGGTCTCTTACGGACCAGGCCAACAGGTTGGGTTTTTCCCTGACAATGTCGTTCAGAGCTGCCGCCTCAGTCACCGCCTGCTCAAGATATTTCTGCGAATCCCGCGGATCGTCCTGCTGCAGGGCATAGCCGATTACCGCCCGCACCCGCTGCTCGGGGGCCACGCTTTGATCTTCCATGACCCGACGATAGATCGTTCCCGCGGTTTCCTTGTCAGCGCTTTCAAGAGAAGCGGCCTGGATAAGCAGCACTCCCGCCCTGTCCTTCTGAAGGTCCGCGACCACTTCGGCGGCATTGCTATCCTGGCCGCTCAGAGACCAAACGAATTGGATACCATTGTCCAGTGCCTTTACCGCTTCAGCGTAACTGCCTTCTTTTGCCTCTATCGAAGCCATACCTTTAGCAGCGAAGGCGATCAACGTCGGTTTTTCACTGCTGGCATCATGCAACCCCACTGCCTCCGACAATGCCTGTTCCAGATGGGTCCGCGAAGTCTCCGGATCGCTCTGCTGCAGCGCGTAGCCGATCTGGGCCTGGATCCGCTGTTCCGGAGCCGCGTTAGAGTCCTCCATCACGCTTGCGTACAACCGCTCCGCCTCATCCGGTTTCGCGGCCTCAAAGGACTCGGCCTTGCGCAGCCGCACGTTCGCCTTGTTTTCTTCTAACGCCCTTATGAAAACCAAATCAGGCTGTCCGGACTCTCCGGTCTCAAACATGTTCTGCAGGGAACGGATACCCGCATTAAGGATATTGTTCGCTTCATCAAACCGGCCCTGCTCCGCATAAACCATGCTCAGGCCCTCTGCCGCGCTGGCCACCAGGAACGGCTTGTTGTTCGAGATATCATCCAGGGCCGCGGCTTCCGTAAGCGCCTGTTCAAGATGAACCGAATCCGCCGTAAGCCGTCCGTAATCTATCCTGGCCTGTATACGCTGTTCAGGCGTAGCGTTTGGATCGTTCATCACAGTCCCGTAAATACGCCGGGCACCAGCATTGTCAGCGATTTTGATTTCAGCATCCGGAGAAGTCTCTTCCATCGATCCGGCAATAAACTGCATCCTCTGGACCGGATTTTCGGAATCAAGGACCTGGAGGACTTGTTCGTAGGAAATATTTTCCGCCCCCTGTTCGCCGACCAGCAGCCCCAAAGCATCAAAAGCGGCAGAAGCTCCTTTAATAAACTCCGAAGTCATCTCCGGATTCACCGCTATCCTGACAGCCATATTATCCATCTGTCCCAGCTGCCTTATTTTCTCGAGGTCAGGCAAGGCCTTCCATTCTTCACTGGTCGTTACCCGTTCAACCTCTTCCACGGAATTCCGCAGAGAAGAAGAATTCAGCGGAATAAGAGGAACAATCACGTCCTTTAACAACGGGCTGGCATTCAGGTTTTGCCGGTCCACCTTGCCCGCGGCCTCATAAAGCGCGTTCTCGGTTTCCCGGTTCAGGCGCCTGCCGCCATTCACTTCTTTGGCGACATCAGTCACCTGAGTATATGTACGGCTCGAGGTTTCCGCCGCAGGCATGACTTTACTTGGCAGATCTTCTTTAGATATATTGTTGCGGATCGCGTCACGCACTCCTTTTAAGCCTTCCACCTGATACATACTGTTCCCGCTTTCACTCAACTCATTCCGGGTGGCCGCGAGCTCCAGGTTTTTGTAATCGGTCCTGTCTGTCATCCGTTCCAGAAACTTTCCGGACTCGCCCCTCAGGTTGAGCCGGTCGGTCATGCTATTTATGAACTCCTGGGCTCGATTCAGCTCCTTGCTGATAAAAATGTCCGGCGAGGTGCCTTCAGCCTCGTAATCGCTCAGGCGGCGCTCGCCCTCCTGCTGCCAGCGATCACGGAACCGCGTAATCTGTTCTCTTTTCGCCGGGTTCTTCTCCATCTCGAAAACCTTTTCAATTATCTGGCCGGTCTTGTAATTGATGGCCTTACTCACGGTTTCGAACGTCGCCTGTTTCATGGCCGCCTGTTCATTTTTCATAAGAACCTTGAACAGGTCAGTAAGGCTGTTCTTTACGCCCGATCCTTCGCCGCCGACCATCCGGACATTCATCCGGTTAGTATCCCGCGCGCGTCCGGTCATCTGCAGGAAATCGGTCATGGTAGTGCCATTGTCGATTACCGCCTCGTAAACCGCGCTGTTCCGCCTGATCTCCACGTTGCTGCCAAAACGGCCCAGTTTATCGAACACAAGGATAACCTTGCCCAATTTATTTTCATTGATAATGGTGGAAACATCACGATCGGAGAGCTCACTGGGCTTCAATTCCGCCATTTTTTCGGCAGTAACATCCTTACCATTTAGATCAAGGATACGGAAACTGCCTTCTTTCTGCTGAATAACGAACCGGCGAGAACTTTTTGCCAGCTCGGATATCATCTTATAGACCACCGGCCCATGAGTTCCTTCCCCATGCACCATCACGAAATGGAGCTTGCTGTCCAGGTCCTTGCCCAGCCCTCTCAGGCTTTCCAGGCTGCCGTCCCGCAAAACATCGATATTACGATTCTCCAGATACCTGTTCGCCAAGGACTCATTGCCGAAAACGCTGTCTTTCTCTAACTGGCTCTTTATCTCATTTATTTTCTCGCTTCTCTGCTTCGGAGTAAGTCCGTGCCAATCAGACTCTTTCTGCAGGCCCTGTATAAAATCAATATACTCTCGAACAATTTCAGCCTCTTTACCGAACCAGCGGATAAAGTTGTCCGCGGACAGCCTGGTCCCTACTCCAAAGGCGCTGAACAGGGCTCGTTCAGTTATCGGAAGAGTGGCGCTCATCCCTGTCACGCTTCCTTTACTGTTAACCACATCGCTGAAGAACTCTTCCATAATCTTCTTGTAAGTCATATCGCTGGTCCGAACCAGTTCCAGCCCGGCCCGGGCTTCACCCTTTTTCATGCCTCTGCTTACCTTCCCGGAATATTCAATCGTACCCGCAATATAAGGATCGGAGAATCGGGAATTAAGCTGCTTTTCCCCATTGCGGGCCGGAACCATTATTTCCATGTCCACTGTCGATTGCCCGTCCCGCGTATAAACCGAGACCTTACCCAGATCATAATCGATCTCCGCGGTCATTTTTTCAAACTCGGCCCGTGCCTCAAGCCCCTTTTTCAGACACTCCACGGCCTTTTCCTTAACCATTGCCGGAGTGGCTTTTTCTCCGGCTACTCCGCTTTGCCGAACAGTCTCCAAGTACGCCTGGCCTGACTCTGTCTTTAAGAAACTCTCTACGTACCTGCTGAACGATTCGCGTACAGTCTTCTTCGGCAGGATCTTTCCAAATCCGGTTTTTTCAAAAAAACCGGTCTGCCTGATATTTTCTCCGTTTCTTTCTTGCGCCTGGACAAATTCCTCAACAGTTATAATCGCGTCCTTCACATGATCCGCCAGAAGATTCCCCTTGCCTCCCAGTATAAACGGGGAAAGCTGTCCGACGATGTGTATCTCATCCGCAGTCATGTGCACCCGCTTGGCCACCATGTCATAAAGTTGGCGGTAAAGCGAAGAATTCGCACCCTCATGATTAAGCCGGACCAGCAGAGAACCGATATCGCCCATGTTCGTGTAGACAACATCAGCATTCTCAACCTCTTTGATCTTCGCCTGAATGTCGCTACGTTCTTTCGCCGGATTCTGGGCCCATTTATCCAGACCGCTGAGTTCCACTACCTTCAACCCCAGCGATTCCAGGTTTTCCCTGCCCTCTTTCATGGCAACGTCCATCTTCGGCTTGTCTGTCATCAACAAAACCTCGCGCGCAAAACGGTTTCCGTATATCAACCGGGACATGGCCACGTTCATGTGCGACATCACAGCGCTCTTGCCGAATCCGGTACCCCATTCAAAAGCCGTATTATCTTTGGCCAATGCATCCCGCAGACCGGTCGCCTGTTTTTCACGCAGGCTCATATCCGTGGTTTGCTTGAGCTTGCCCTGAATGAAGTTAAGAACTTCACACGCACTTCTTTGAAGGTTGGAGGAATCGGTGGGTTTAAATACAAATACAGTTTCCGTTTTCTGAGTCTCTGAGTTAATCCTTATCTCCGTTCCTACTTCGATCTTTCCCGCCGCCTCCTGGACACGAAGAATCATATTATCCATCACCTGCTGAACATTCCCGGTCTTCAATTCCTGGCTCAGGATCTCGTACTTTTCTTTAGTGTATCTCCAGACAGCCTGAAGTCCTTTGAATTCATCGGTTTTAATGCTCTCATAAACCTCACCTTTTTCCCCGTATCCGACCTTAACTGACTCTTCATTACCGATTTTTATCTTACTCAGCTGTTCCAACCGCTGAATTTCTTTTGCTAATCCTCTTCTACTAATGCTACTGACGGTTCCGTCACTGTTGTAGCTGACAGGACTGCTTGGCGCCGACACGCTTA